>NZ_CAWQMW010000025.1:0-9734 GCF_963895965.1 Xenorhabdus sp. PB30.3
CATATAATACTTAGTTAAAAATCAATTGAATCAGATAAGGAATATATTATGAACAAAAAAACAAATACAAAAATAAATTCATTTCCCAATGATGATTTCTGGAATAGTTTAGAAAATATCTTTAGTGGATTATCCACATTAATTAAAAACATCATTAGCGCATTGAATGAGATGGGAATAATTTCTTACAATCTATCATTAACAATACGAATTTTTATATCATCTATAGTGGCAGCCATTGATAGTATTTTTGAACGTCAGAAGTACTATTAAGAACAAATTGAATATAGTATTGATAGGATTGGACTATGGGAATTTATTTTTATCTTACAGAATGTTATAAAATAGCGGCAGTTTTCTACCGCTATTTTAAAACAATTATATTCTATCAGAAACGAATTTCAGCACCCATTACGTAGGTTCTGCCACGGGCGGTTTGAGTAATCGCTCCCTCTTGTGTCATATGTGGTGCAGATCCCATACGATTTAATGCATCAGAATAATTTTCATTCATTAAATTCTGTACAGAAACCTTCACTTTGATATTTTTATTTATTTCATAGTCTGTATATAAGTCTACTATGGTTGGCATTTTATCATCTTTAATCATCTTCATTTGATTTCCATTTTCTGGATCCAGTTCCATATCAGGATCTTGATGATAAGATTTACCTGTATATTTTACTATTGTACCAATACGAAGTGTCTCTTCCAATAAACGAATACCTGTATCCAATGTCATATAACGTTCCGGTAATTGTGATGCAGGACTTGCACCAAACTCGGAGGTTGAAATGGATGTAGGTTGTTGCGTTTTTTGCTGACTATAAGCTAATGAGCTGTAGAATATACCTGCATCATAGTTTGCTGACAATTCATAACCACTCATATTAATCGGTTGAGCACTATTAGTATAAATATGTATACGATAATTTCTTTCATGGTAATCTTTTGATTCTAATGAACCATCATCTAAACATATATTTCCCGTTGCACATAAAGTAAAAGCTTCGCTACGAATATAATTTTTTATTCTAGTATGGAAATAATTAGCTTTCAGTCTAAACACATCTCCTTGTATCAATAAGTCTGGTTGATAACTATTAAAACCTATTTGATAAGTGTCTGCTTTTTCACCTTTTAAAAATGGATTTACAGAAGCTCCTGCTTCATTAGAGTAGAAAACTTCCTGTGTATTTGGTGTACGCATTGAATGCGTATAGTTTATAAACGGTTGGAATATAGGAGTTACTTCTGCAGACAATAGAACACTAGGATTAAATCCACGTGATTTGATATTTAATAATGCTTTTCCCTGTGGAAAACATTTTAAAGGTTCATCACAGGCTTGTTTTATTCCTTTTAGACTAGAATCCAAGTAGTTTAATCCTAAATCCGCAGTATAAATACCATGCTCTATCTTAAACCGACTATAAATGCTAGTAATATTTTGTTTCCCACTTGGAGAAAATATATTATCGTCTTCTGTTCTTTGGTACTCATCACCTAGATCAACACCTGTTTTTTTTATATATTCATTGCGCATTAACTTACTACCGAGAGTAAGTGCAAAATCAATATCACCGTAGTTAAATCGGCTAGTGTTTTTGATATTAATAGCACCAGATTTATTATGCGATTCACTTCCACCTAAACCAGGTATAGCTCCGAATTGCACATTTTGCTCACTACTTCCTGTACTCAGTAAAATTTTAGTATCAATTAACTCACTAAATGGTGTGTAGTGATATTTCAAATAATAATCTGAACTATCCAAATGACGTTTGGTAAATTTATTATGATAAAAACGCCCAGATAACTCTAACTCATGAAAATCATTTGGTTTAACACTAAATTTTATCAATTGTGAATTGGGTTTCTGTTTAAATGTTTTTTCCGTACCGAATTCTTCGCTACTGATCCCCATACCATTTTTATAGTGAGCATCAATACTATGACCACTAACAGCAAACATAGCACCAATCGAACCTTCTGGGCTTAATGCCTGCGTTTTTCCCGCAATAGCAACCATACCATTTTTACCTACACCATTGGTACCATAGGTTGACTTAGTCCGTATCCCAATATTATTGCCTTCGAAAATAACATCATCAATATCAATGGTTCGGAAGTTAGCACTTCCCACCAGAGCATTAACTGAATCTCCATCGCTTGCCTGTCCACGATCAATATCTGTTCGGATAATAAAATTGGGGTCAATCAAGACACCAAACTGATTATAAGGCTGCTGTCCATGTGCATTCTCATTAGGAGCAATACCATAAAAGCTCTGGCTCACTCCATCTACCATCATATTAACGCGGCCAAATCCGCTCATTCCACGGATATTCACAGCTATAGTCCCCTGACTGACATCCATCTGGGTATAAGTCCCCGGCAAACTACGTAATACGCTGTCCATAGATTCCAGTTTATTATCTTCCCCCACAGAACTATAAGCACCGGGTTTTTCCATGGCTTCAATTTGCGGCCTGTTTTTATTATCCTGAGAACCGGAAACTTTTAATGGACTGAATCGCATGACTTTCTGGTTTTTATTGTCATCTGTGTTTTCAGCGTAAGCGATTCCCTGAAGCCCGATAAATACTGCACTGGCTCCGGCTATTCTTGCCATGATTTTCATTAATATCATCCTAAATTAAAAATATTTATTAAAGCTCACATTGCTTCGCTAATTTTGCGATAGTTTTATTGTTTTTAGGGTGTAAAAACCCTGGATACTGATAACGAATTATCAGCATCCATAATTATTAATATATTTTTATTAATCTTTTAAGTGTGGAAAATATGTTTTAGCATCATCCAACATCAACAGAAAACTATAATCGAAAGCTATATCGTTTATACGATTGAAACGTCCCGGCTTTCCACCGTGTCCTGTATCCATATTGGTTTCTAATAACAGTAAACTATCCCCTTTTTTCATTTCCCTTAATTTCGCTACCCATTTCGCTGGCTCCCAGTATTGTACCTGAGAGTCATGTAAACCGGTTGTCACTAATAAATGAGGGTAACGCTGAGGCTGAATATTGTCGTAAGGGCTGTAAGATTTCATACGGAAATAAACTTCCTTATCATCCGGATTCCCCCACTCATCATATTCCCCTGTAGTTAAAGGAATAGACGGATCAAGCATTGTCGTCACTGCATCAACAAAAGGAACTTTAGCGATCACACCACGGTATAGCTCGGGTGCCTGATTAACCACTGCTCCCATCAGTAAACCGCCCGCACTGCCACCTTCGGCATAAACTCGTTTACTATCGCCATAACCTTCAGCAATTAATGCTTTAGTAGTATCAATAAAATCATGGAAGCTGTTCATTTTATTTTCGAGCTTGCCCTGAAGATACCAATTACGGCCTAAGTCGCCACCACCACGAACATGAACCAATGCATAGACAAAACCACGATCCAACAGGCTTAAAAGTGCAGAACTAAAATAAGGGTCCATGCTGATACCATAGGCACCATAACCGTAAATCAAAATCGGGTTCTGACCTTTTTTGAACAGGGACTTGCTATAAACCAAAGAAACCGGTACTTCTACCCCATCCCGTGCTTTGATCCAAATACGCTGGCTTTCATAGTTTTCTTTATTGAACCCTTTCACTTCCTGCTGTTTTAGCAATTCGCGTTCGCCGGTTTGCATATTCCACTGGAATACTGAACTTGGTGTGGTCAGGGATGAATAACTATAACGCAGCAAATCCGTTTCTGGCTCAGGATTATAGCTCAAGGATGCCATATAAGCCGGGTCATCGAATTTAACCTGTTTTTCTTGCTGGGTTTTCCAGTCAATCTGACGGATTGAGGACAATCCTTTAGTTCTCTCCTGTACCACCAGCCACTTGTTAAACAGGCTAAAATCTTCCAGATCAGTATTATCCTGTGGTGCAATTACTGTTTTCCATGGCTTATTAATGGCATCTGTCTGATATAGACCAAACAATGGGTGTTCATAATTGGAACGGATATAAAATTGCCCACGGAAATGGTCGATATAATATTCACGCCCAGCCTGACGGGCAGAGAACATTTGTGGTTCCTGTTGCGGATTATTTGCATCTATCAACCGATATTCTGAGGTTGAATAGCTGGTGATCGAAACCAGAATGTAGTCAAGCGAGGTACTTTTCGAAATTGACAGATAGAAGCGATCATCGTCTTCCTGATAGATCTTTTTATCCTGTTGGGTATCCGTGCCATATTGGTGACGAAATAGCTGGTAAGGCAGCAGGGTTTGTGGATCTCTGCGGACATAAAACAGAGTTTCTCCATCATTGGCCCACAAAATATTACCGGAAGTATTCTCTATAACGTCATTTTGCCACTCACTGTCACCAAAATTTTTAAAAGAGATTTGGAAGTTACGGCGGCCCTGAGTATCTTCAGCGATAGCAATGCGTTTATTGTCCCGGGTAATAGCAAACCCACCGATTTGATAAAACTTATGGCCTTTCGCTCGTTCGTTACCATCAACCATGACCTGCCAGTCAGTTGAATTATCAACTGGCTTACGCTGATAGATAGGGAAATCTTTGCCTGATTCATAAATGGTGCGATAAATATAACCATTGTAGGTATAAGGTACCGACTGGTCTTCCTTATTCATACGGCCAACCATTTCGTTATACAGTGTTTCCCGTAGCTCCTGACCAGATTTCAGCATCTCTTTGGTATAGTTATTTTCAGCGGCCAGATAATCAATAACTTCTTTATTCTGACGCTGGTCATCACGTAACCAATAATAATCGTCAACACGGGTATCACCATGAATCGTTATTTCATGAGGCTGCTTTTTAGCCATAGGTGGTATCATTTTTTCCTCCATCGCGATAGCCGTGACGCTATTACTCAGCAAACTACTACCCAACAAAAAACTGAGCACGGCTTTCTTGGCTTTTGGTGAAAACACCGTTTTATACTGTGACATGCCATTCGTCCTGTTCTTTTATTGTTTTTAAAATCAATTGTTATTGATATAAAGTGAAATCAACCGGTAATTCAACCGTAACACTGCCATTGGTTAAAATAGAATCAGGTGGAATGGGTAATGGCTGTGCCCTTTCCAGTACAAGTCTTGCTTCCCTGTCAAGTGAGTTCGTTCCAGAGCGTCTTACCAATTCACTGTCAATCACATTACCAAATTGATTGACGGTAAATTTCACCGTTGGACGCCCTGTACGTTTTCTCCGCTGAGCATCTCCCGGGTATTTTTTATAGCGGTTTAAATGACCGCTTACTTCCGCCTGCCAGACAGCTTTAGCATCAGCGGCAGCATCTGAATTACTTTCATAAGAAGCTGCTGTGCGGGAAGTAATGTTATCCGCCGTAGCCGTACTGGTTGTCGGTGCTGCTGTACTTTGTGATTTTTCACTTTCCTGCTCTTTTGCCTGCACGCGCTTAACCGGTTGAGCCTTTTTAGGTGCATCCTGTTCTTTTGGTTTCTTTTTCTTCGTTTTATCAACCAGGAGCATGGCTTCTTCATTTACATCCAGTTTCGGCATATTGACAGCATCAATCTTACTTTCCTGTTGTTCGCTGGTAACAGATAACTGCTGTTCAATACCAATCGGCTGTTTTTCGACCTTGTGTATTGCTTCCGTCTGTAGTGATACTTCCATCATAACTGCAGGTGGAGGTAAAAATTCCTCAATATCAAGATCCTTCGGTTTATAAATCAACCAACCGACCAACAGGACGTGCAGTGTGATAGCGGCGAGAAAGGATTTTGTCACGTGACCAACGTGAGTGGTTTGATACGTTGTATACGTCAACATTTCTTATAGCACATTATGTCAAAGATAAATTAAGGGAATGATAATCAATTGGATATATAAATGAAAACTATTTTTATTTATTATGAGCATCACATCCTTGTGATAGATACACCTACTTAGTTACTTTGGCAGCCACTTTGGGTGTAAACCAGACAAAATCAGCGTATTCTTTATTCAAAACAACGCCTTTTTCAGCAATAACCAGCACAACAACCTGTTCATCAGATGCTACTTTTTTCACATGCTGAGGTACGCCCATTGCTTTTACCGCATGATATCCTCCGGCAAACAGCATTGCAGGTGATGGCGCTTTCATCAATTGTTCTGCCATTCTCTGATCACGAAGTTGCTGAATTTTGCTCATTGCAGCAAGATGTAATTCATCTATATTGCCACCATGGGAATTTTTGATGGTTTCATCAATACGCTTTTTGACATCTTCAGAGACTAAGGAAGTTTTGTCTCCAGCTTTATAACTTTTATACGCCCGATCGATTTCACTACGATTCAGGTTAGCGGCTAACAAGGGATAAGGTGCTTTCACCAGTTCCACAACCAGTTTTCCATATTGTTCCCAAGGCCAGCCTTCTTGCCATGCCAACAGCTGTTTAATGCGCTCATCCCTGACTATCGGATCATCCTGCAACCAGCTTTTCACTTTATTGACTCTTTCTTGTTGATCCGGATTAATCATTTCCAGCAATACAGAACCATGAGGCCGTTTTTTCTCCAGCTGCTGAATCAGCCATAATTCAATTTGATGGTGATAAGGGTTATCGTGTTTTTCGCCGACAATAATTCTTGGATAAGTTACCAGTTGATTAAGTAATTCATCAGAAGTGATGGCTTTGCCTGTTCTCATGTCAAGCAATACACCTGATTGGGTTAATTCACCGGAAAGCGTTTGTTTTACTGCCTGAGAGTTACTTTGTGTCGTTGTTGATGTTGTCGCACAACCACCAAGCAGGAAGGCACATGCTAAAAAAGTTGTTTTTATACAGATAGATGTTTTCATTGGTATTCATTATCCAGTTAAAAATTCCCTGCATATTATAGATAATGATAATTATTTACAAATAAAAATACCCCGCTAAACAAGAGCCTGACGAGGTATTGTCTGTTTATCCCGGCTAATTAATGAAACCGGGATATTGATACCAATGAATTATAATACCAATCAATTACAGCGGATTAGTCTGTGCTTCGACCGCAGCCAGTGCCACCATGTTAACAATACGGCGAACAGAAGCGATTGGTGTCAGTACATGGACAGGCTTAGAAACCCCCATCAGCACCGGACCAACAGTAACACCATCTGAACCAGTGACACGCAGTAAGTTATAACTGATACGAGCAGCTTCCATATTAGGCATAATCAGCAGGTTAGCTGAACCTTTCAACGGGCTGTCCGGCATAATGTCACGACGAATGCTTTCCACCAGCGCAGCATCACCATGCATTTCACCATCAATTTCCAGTGATGGTGCCATTTGTTGTACCAGCTCCAGTGTCTTACGCATCTTTTGAGCAGATTCACAGTCAGAAGAACCAAAACTTGAACGGGACAACAGAGCAACTTTTGGTTCAATACCGAAGCGGCGCACAGTTTCTGCTGCCATCAGTGTAATTTCAGCCAGCTCTTCTGGCGTCGGGTCTTCGTTAACATAAGTATCAGCAATAAATGTATTACCCATCGGCAGCAACAAGGCATTCATTGCACCTGCTGTGTGCACACCCTGACGGAAACCAAAGACGTCTTTGATAATCTGGTAATGCTCAGCATAACTACCGACCGTACCACAAATCAGGCCATCAGCTTCTCCACGATGAACCATGATGGCACCGATTAGAGTCGGGTTACCAATAACCGTCCGGCGTGCCTGATCCTGAGAAACACCACGGCGCTTCATCAGTTGGTAATATTCCTGCCAGTATTCTTTGAAACGTGGATCGTTTTCGTTATTAACGACTTCGAAGTCTTTACCTGCTTCAATATGAAGCCCCTGCTTCTTGATACGCATTTCAATAACGCTTGGGCGACCAATCAGAACAGGATACGCCAACCCGAGGGAAACTAATTCCTGAGTCGCGTGGAGTACCCGGATATCCTCACCTTCTGCCAGTACAATACGTTTTTTCTCTTTTTTCGCCTGAGAGAAAATAGGCTTCATGAATAAGTTAGTTTTGTAGACAAACTCATTCAGTTTTTCGATATAGGCGCCGAAATCGGTAATGGGACGGGTTGCTACGCCTGAATCCATCGCTGCTTTTGCTACAGCAGGTGCAATTTTCACAATCAGACGTGGATCAAATGGCTTCGGTATAATGTATTCCGGGCCGAAGAACAAATCCTGATCACCATAGGCAGAGGCCACTTCCTGACTTTGTTCTGCCAGCGCCAGATCAGCAATTGCGTGTACACAAGCCAGTTTCATCTCTTCATTAATAGTCGTTGCACCTACATCCAGCGCACCACGGAAGATGAATGGGAAACAGAGCACGTTATTGACCTGATTAGGGAAATCAGAACGACCTGTACAAATAATTGCGTCAGGGCGCACAGCTTTTGCCAGTGGTGGCAGGATTTCCGGCTCTGGGTTCGCCAGTGCCATAATCAGCGGATCCTTCGCCATTGTTTTCACCATCTCTGGCGTCAGTACTCCGGGGCCGGAACATCCGAGGAAAATATCAGAATCAGGAATGACATCGGCCAGTGTGCGGCTGCCATTATCTTCAATTGCGTAATCGGCTTTCGTTTTTTCCATATTCTCTTCGCGACCACGATAGATAACGCCTTTCGAGTCACAAACTACAATATTTTCACGTTTCAGGCCTAAAGCCACCAACAGGTTCATACAGGCAATAGATGCAGCCCCCGCACCAGATACTACCATCCGTACTTTGCTGATATCTTTATTAACGACTCGCAGCCCGTTAAGTACTGCGGCAGTACAGATAATTGCCGTACCATGCTGGTCGTCATGGAATACAGGAATTTTCATCCGCTCGCGAAGTTTCTGTTCAATATAGAAGCACTCTGGAGCTTTGATATCCTCGAGGTTGATACCACCAAAAGTCGGCTCCAATGCCGCAATGATGTCAATTAATTTATCCGGATTAGACTCATCTATTTCAATATCAAAAACATCAATGCCAGAGAATTTTTTGAATAGAACTCCCTTTCCTTCCATTACGGGTTTGCCAGCCAGTGCCCCGATATTTCCCAGCCCCAATACAGCACTACCATTGGAGATAACTGCCACCAGATTACCACGGGCAGTATATTTATATGCCATCAGTGGATCTTCTGCTATTTCAAGACAAGGAGCAGCAACACCCGGTGAATATGCCAAAGCTAAATCACGTTGTGTCGTCAACGGTTTAGTCGGAGTAACCGTGATTTTCCCCGGCTGCGGAAATTCATGAAAATCAAGGGCACTTTGTTTTAATTTCTCGTCCATCGTCTGATCCTTTGTGAGTCATGTCTAAGTAAAAATCCGCTCAGTATAATAGTTACGGAAGGTTAAATCATGGTGCTAACCGCATTTTTATCAATGATCGTCGAAACTTCAGATCATATCCCCTGCTGTTTTCAGAATTCAATGCAACCAGCAAAGTAATCAACAAAGAAACAACCTGAAATATAGAGAGTATAAAATGATCTGTTAATGGCTTCACATTAACCAATATTATATAGAAATACGTTAATTATACTCATGTAGAGGTAGCTCCATTTTCTATCCATTAATAACTCACTGAATTAATAAAAGAGACATTTAAGAAACAACTTTAAAATGAGTTTACAAAAACAAAAATTAATCTATAAAATAATCATAAAAATTTGATTGGGAAAATTATTAGCAATTAAGGAAAATCATTTTCTTATGTCTATGGAATTTATTTCACGTGAATTGATAATCTTATTTGCGA
>NZ_CAWQMW010000026.1:0-9614 GCF_963895965.1 Xenorhabdus sp. PB30.3
ATATAGAACTTAATTTTGTCTGTTATATTTTTAAATATGTGTGATTTCTTTTTTTAAAGAAAATTATTTTTATAAATAATGAATGTAGGATTGAAATTATTAAATGATTTTAAAAAATATCTATTATTTCATATTTTTCGAATATCGGTCGTAGATTTATCGAAAGCGAAGATGCATTCAGTACACCGAGAAAAGGAAATATCGTCGGACATATGGGGCTTATGATTATGGCAGGTTAATAAACGATACAACCAATTATTTTTCTAACACGAGTGCCTTGTCAGTAGCAATAATGTTATTTTTATAAAAATAATGTGCCATTAGAGGTTTTTATTGATGGTAGAGCATCTACAGTTTTAGATTACAGTGCAGGAAAAGGAGTCAGGGATAATATCCAATAATTTTTTGTTTTTCAGATCTTATTGGACTTTGTAACCACAGTATAAAGAAAAAATGTGATCTTAAAATTTAAATATATAGAAAGTATTTTATCTTAGAGTTTCAATTTTTTGAAAGGATAGGAGTTAACTATGAAGAAGTATAAATGGCTTATCTTGATATTTACAGCGTTGATTTGTTCGATTTCGGCTAATGCTGTAGCAGATAAATGTGGAGAGGGTTATGTGACTGGACTATGGGTAAACTGGGATAACAAAAATGATTGGGGAGTTTGGTTGTCAGATAGCGGTGGATCCTGGTATTCTAAAAGCATCGCGTATACGGCTGACAAGCAATTATATACCGATACTGATTCAGGGAAAAGTGCTTACGCGGCTATTTTAGCTGCTCAGGCTAATGGTCAAAAGGTAGCGCTTCATTTTGTGGGTGCATGTAAGAATAAGGTGTTTAGTGTGGTTGAAACTTGGTCCCCATAACAATGAAAAAATTTACTTCACAATGACAAAAGTCCTCAAATTAAATGAGGACTTTTGTTATTTAATAATCCTTTGTTGTGTAGTAAACGTGTTAACCACGTCATTTACAATGAAGAATGCTCAACAACAATCGTGCCAATTTCTGGATTACTGAAACTGATAATGTGATCCAATCTTAACTCACGGGTTTCTTCATTTGATTCTATGAGAATATATTCGACTTTTTTTCTCAGAATCAAGTTAGTCGCTTTTCCTTCAAAAATCTCACCGCCACGCAGCTGAACGTGTAAATGAAGCTGGTGTTGGCAAGCTAGCTCAAGGCTTTCATAATCATCACAGTTAATGGGTTGATATTCAGTATCTATAGACATATTCGCTCACCACTATGTTAGTGGCGGTTATCGTGCCGCCCGCGATTGACCAAACTCAGATGCAAAAAAATGCTACCTACGACTATAGCACAGTAAGTTTTTCCTGATGACTGTGACTATATAAGTTTGTTGAGTTACATTGAAAAAGCCAGTAGGTTAAAGCCTAACCTTATCATTAGGCAACAAAATTACGTCATATTAGCGGGTTTTGCACTGTGTATTTTGAGATACGGTAAAGTAATGTCAAAGCTGTTCATGTCTTATGTGTAACTCATGTTAAAACTGGACTTTCTGCTGCACTTATTGGATGAAAATGATGAATAAGAACATATTGCTTGCTTTGGTCGCATCGGGTGTACTGACTGCGGTTGGATGTCAGACTAATCCTCCTGTACACCAGGTTGATTCGACATCCCCAAATAAATTTACAATCAACGAGAAAGTGTTTAAAGGCGTGATACCTTGTGCTGATTGCGCAGGTATTGAAACTACCTTACAACTTGCGAAAGATGGTTCCTATATTCTGGAACAAACTTATCTAAAATCGGGGCAAGAAGAGCCTTTTTTTGATATAGGCCATTGGAACGTCAACGATAAAAAAATAAACCTGACCAGTGGAGAAGAGGGTAAAAAAGCGTATTACCAGATGAAGGGAGAAAATCTGGTTATGCTGGATATAAATGGTGAGCCAATTCAGTCCAAATTGAATTATGAACTGACAAAAGTCACTCCTCAAAAACTGGCCGGAGAATATATCTATTTTGCGGATAGTGCGACGTTTACGGAGTGTCGGACAGGGAAACTCTACGATGCATCAGAAAATATCGATCTGGAGCAGGGTTACAGCGCAACAGGCGTTGAAGGTGGCAAACCTGTTTATGTTGAAGTCGAGGGATATTATACGCTTCGCCCTTCAATGGAAGATGGATTATTTGATAACGCGCTAATTCAGACAGGTAAAATCCATTTTGATAAGTCGTCTTCCTGCCAGACTAAAAAGTAAGAAGTGATAGAGCGTATTCTGGCATATAAAAAAACCTGCGCACTGTGTACGCAGGTTTTTTATTACTGGCTTTGCCTGATCGCAAGATCAAGGCTTAATCATGATTGCTTGATGTTACTTTTCAGGTAGTCAACCACGTCTTCCAGTTTCAGCATCTGCTTATCACCGGTACGACGGTATTTGTACTCCACTTCGTCGTTATCGAGATTGCGATCACCAATAACGACAGTATGTGGGACACCCATTAATTCCATATCGGCAAACATGACACCCGGACGTTCTTTGCGATCATCTAAAATGACATCAATACCATTAGAACGTAAGTCTGCATAAAGCTTTTCTGCCACTTCTTTGACACGATAAGATTTATGCATGTTCATTGGCAAAATGGCTACCTGGAATGGGGCAATGGCATCTGGCCAGATAATACCGCGATCATCGTGATTCTGTTCGATAGCAGCCGCGACAATTCGGGTGACACCAATTCCGTAACATCCCATCGTCACAACCTGATTGTGGCCATCTTCGTTCTGTACGGTAGCTTTCAGTGCATCTGAGTATTTGGTGCCGAGCTGGAAGATATGACCGACTTCAATACCACGCTTGATCAGTAACGTGCCCTGACCATCCGGGCTGGCATCGCCTTCAACTACATTACGGATATCTGCAATTTCTGGCAGAGGAAGATCACGCTCCCAGTTAATACCGAAATAGTGTTTATCATCAATGTTGGCGCCCGCACCAAAATCACTCATAACAGATACAGAGCGATCAATAATGACAGGCATAGGCAGATTAACAGGGCCTAAAGAACCAGGGCCGGCGTTGACGATAGCCCGGATTTCTTCTTCTGTCGCGAATTGCAGCGGGCTGGCGACTAAGGCCAGTTTTTCTGCTTTGACTTCATTTAATTCATGATCACCGCGAACCAACAAAGCAACCAGTTTGTGTTCGCTTTCTTCTGCTGCATGAACGATCAGCGTTTTGACCGTTTTTTCAATCGGCAGGTTGAACTGTTCTACCAGTTCCGCGATGGTTTTCGCCTTTGGTGTATCCACCACACGCATATCTTCTGTCGGAGCAGCGCGTTCTGAGGATGGCATGACAGCTTCAGCCAGTTCAATATTAGCTGCGTAGTTAGACTCGGTGGAGAAAACGATATCATCTTCGCCGCTGGCAGCAAGAACCTGAAATTCGTGAGATGCACTACCACCAATTGAGCCTGTGTCAGCCAGAACAGCACGGAAATCCAGCCCAATGCGGGTAAAGATCTTACTGTAAGCATCGTACATCTTATCGTAAGTCTCTTGCAGGGATTCCTGAGTGGTATGGAAAGAGTAAGCATCTTTCATGATGAATTCGCGTGAGCGCATAACGCCAAAACGTGGGCGAACTTCATCACGGAATTTGGTTTGGATCTGATACAGACTTAGTGGCAGCTGTTTATAAGAAGTCACTTCATTGCGAACCAGATCAGTGATGACTTCTTCATGGGTTGGCCCCAGAACAAAAGGACGGGCACCGCGATCTTCAAAACGCAGTAATTCCGCACCATATTGTACCCAACGACCACTTTCCTGCCATAAATCTGCTGGCTGAACTACCGGCATGGAAACCTCAACCGCCCCGGCATTATTCATTTCGTCACGAACAATGTTTTCAACTTTTCTCAACACGCGGACACCGGTTGGCATCCAGTTGTACAAACCTGAAGCGAGTTTACGGATCATTCCTGCACGAAGCATCAGTTTATGACTGACTACTTCTGCATCAGCAGGCGTCTCTTTCAAAGTAGACAGCAAATATTGGCTAGTACGCATAGTAAGTTTCCATTGGACAGCAAATTGCTTCTAGGTGGCAATGAAGACAGAGCCACCGAACCCAAAAATAAAGTAAACCGTTAGTCTACCAGTGAGTTTGTGATGTCAAAAGGAGTTTTATCCCTTTCATCTTTCAAATTGTCTCTTTGTTGGCTGCACTCACTCACCCCAGTCACCGTTTTTATAAACATACGGTTATCTATGCTCCTAGGGATTCGTTCCCTTGCCGCCGCGATACAATTCGAAATCTATTGGGGATAGCGGAGTTCGATAGAAACTACTTCTGTTATGGCACCATTAATTAACCAACGGACATTAAAATCCAGAATATGAGCAGCGTATATGCGGTTTTCCTGCTCTTTTTTGCGGTAGGCCGGACGCGGATCCTGAGCCAGAATCTGGCAGATAAAGCGTCGTAATTGCGGATAACTTACCTGATGGCATAAAAGTTGATGTTCTGCGTTTGAAGAAAAACAGACCTCCATATCTGTATTTGGTGCTTCCTGAGCAAATCCTGCTTTGGCATCAGGGCGTGATTCAGCAAAAGGCAGATAAGGTTTAATATCAAGTACGGGCGTTCCATCCACCAGATCCAGGCTGCCAAGTTGTAGCAGCACGCGATTGTTCTGGTAATCAATCCCTTTTAGTTCAACTAAAGACATCCCAATCGGATTAGGGCGGAAAGTTGAGCGGGTGGCAAATACACCCATTTTGGCATTACCGCCTAAGCGGGGAGGGCGAACCAGCGGGTTCCAGCCCCCATTCATCGTTTGGTGAAAAACGAAAATAATCCATAAATGACTGAACTGTTCTAATCCCCGCACAGCATCTGCCTGATTATAAGGAGCGAGCAATTCGAGTTGCCCCGTGCCATCTTCCACCAGACCCGGCTGACGGGGAATGGCAAACTTCTCTTTATAAGGAGAATGAATGGTTCCTATTTGAGTAAAATGAAAATCTGCCATGAGTTTTTTTCAGTACCAAATTTACAATGAATAATTAATTCGTGGTTCTTATTGCCGTACCTTCGCAGATAGCTATCTGATAACAGCCCTGACCAGACATAATGGCACATTGGTGAAGTAAGACGGCGTTAGCATTCAGGCGGGAGGCTTTTGCCAGCATCTTCTGCCGTGCAGTTGCGATACTGGCCGGAGGATCCTGAAATGTATTGCGGCAGGATTCACCAGCAACAATACCAAGATCTTTAAATGGTGAGCCCAACAACTCATCTGGTTTTTTATAAAGCCGGACATAAGTTGCCTCTTTATTTCTGAGAGCTGGATATTGTTCAGCTTCAGAGCCTTGACCGTCAGTTTTATTAATCTGAGTTGGCAATGAAGTACACCCAACTATAAAAAGCACCATGAAACAGACAGGTAACATACGCATTGAGCTTTATCCTTATTACGGTTGCATCAGTGAGTGTGGGATTAATTCCAATATATCCTTCGTCTTTCAAGTTGCCTCTTTGTTGGCTGCACTCACTCACCCCGATCACATAGTTAGCTATGCTCCCGGGGGATGAACTCGCTTGCCGCCGCGATGCAATTTGAAATCCATTGGGTATAAAAAGGGGCGGATATCTTTATCCGCCCCAGAATTTTAATCTTGATTGTTAAAATATGAAAGATTACCAGCCTTTTATTGCTCCGCCCTTGAATGCTATTTGAGCTTCCTGCTCAACTTCAGGAGATTGATAGGCTTTCACAAATTTTTGTACATTTTCCGCATCTTTATTATCTTCACGGCTTACGATGATATTCACGTAAGGTGAATCTTTATCTTCAACAAAAATCCCGTTCTGCTCTGCTGTCAGGCCAATCTGCCCGGCGTAGGTATTATTAATAAGAGCCAGCGCGATTTTTTGATCATCCAGTGAGCGAGGTAGTTGTGGTCCTTCCAGCTGAACAAGATCCAGCTGTTTAGGATTGCTGGTAATATCCAGAATAGTTGGCAGCAGACCAACACCCGCTTTCAATGTGATAAGACCCTGTTTTTGTAATAACAGCAGAGCACGGCCCTGGTTGGTCGGATCATTCGGGATTGCAATCTGAGAACCATTCTGAAGTTCATCCAATGATTTTATCTTTTTAGAGTATGCAGCCATTGGAAAGATGAAAGAGTTACCTACAATCGCCAGTTTATAGTGACGTTCTTTTATTTGCTGATCTAAATAGGGTTTGTGCTGGAAGACATTAACATCAATGTCTCCTTTGCTCAGTGATTCGTTTGGCAGTACATAATCATTGAATGTTGTCAGTTCAACATCAAGGCCATATTTTTCTTTCGCTACTTTTTTCGCGACTTCAGCAACCTGTAATTCAGGCCCTGCAATAACACCGACTTTCAGATGGTTTGGATCTCTCGGTTCCTGACCACAGCCTGTAAGTGCTAATGTGCCTAATAAAGCCCCGATGACTGCAATGGATTTCAATTTCACTGACATATTTTTACCCCTATTGAATACTGATTAATAACCTGTCTTATTAAATGATCGTACTACTATAGTGAGGCTTTTGAATGTAAGCCCTAATAATATACCCGTCGTCTTTCAAGTTGCCTCTTTGTTGGCTGCGTTCATTCACCCCGGTCACCGTTTTTATAAACATACGGTTATCTATGCTCCCGGGGATTCATTCCCTTGCCGCCGCGATGTAACTCGAAATCCCTAGGGTATAGATGCCGATAATGGCACCTTTTTGTTGAAATAATCTTATTTACGATTCACGGCCTTAACTAAATAGTCGCCGCCTAACTGAATCAGGAAAACCAGAACAACTAATAATGCGAGTACCGTATTCATCACCGTTGCATTGTAGCCAATATAGCCATATTGATAACCAATCTGACCGAGACCACCTGCGCCGACAGCTCCACCCATCGCCGAGTAACCAACCAGCGTAATAAGAGTAATTGTGGCTGCGTTGATCAAACCGGGTAATGCTTCAGGTAACAAAATCTTTTTCACAATCTGGAGCGGAGTCGCACCCATTGCACGTGCCGCCTCAATCAGCCCTGATGGGATTTCTAATAGAGCATTTTCCACCATGCGGGCAATAAAAGGTGCTGCACCAACCGTTAAAGGAACAATCGCGGCTTGTAATCCGATTGACGTTCCTACAATCAGCCGGGTGAATGGGATCATCCATACCAGTAAAATAATGAACGGAACAGAGCGGGTAATATTTACCAGCGCAGAAAGAATACGGTATAGCGTACCATTTTCTATGATTTGCCCCGGACGAGTGACATATAAAAGCACTCCCGCCGGTAAACCAATCACGAAGCCAAAAAAGCCGGAAACAAAAGTCATCACGAGAGTTTCCCAGACTCCTTTTGCTAATAATAAAATCATTCCTTCAGACATAACCGAGAACCTCTACTTTCACATGATGCTCTTTTAAAAACGTAATTGTTGATTCAATGCTGCTGTTCTCACCATCTAATTCAGCCAGCATAACCCCGAACTTGACCCCACCGGCATAGTCCATCTGAGAACTCAATATGCTGATATCGATATTAAAACGACGAACTGCCATGGAAATTAATGGAGCATCAACTGATTTACCTGTAAATTCCAGCTTCACTAATGGGCATTTATCCGATGCAGGTTCAGACTGTAATTTTTGCAGATAATCTTCAGGTATATCCAAATGTAACGTGGACTGAATAAACTCCTGAGCCACAGGCGTTTTCGGATGGGAAAATATCGCGCTGACCACATCCTGCTCAATCAACTGCCCACCACTGATAACGGCCACCTGATCACAAATGCGTTTAACAACATCCATTTCATGGGTAATCAGCAAGATGGTTAACCCTAAACGACGATTAATGTCTTTCAATAATTCCAGAATAGAACGGGTTGTTGCGGGATCCAGTGCGCTGGTGGCCTCGTCACACAAAAGCACTTTGGGTGAATTTGCTAAGGCGCGGGCAATGGCGACACGTTGTTTTTGTCCACCAGATAAGTTAGCTGGATATGCATCATGTTTCTCTGAAAGACCAACCAGCTCCAGCAATTCACTGACTTTTTTCTTTATTTCTGCCTTTGGCGTGTTATTCAGTTCTAAAGGTAATGCCACATTGCCAAATACCGTTCTGGATGACAGCAGATTAAAGTGCTGGAAAATCATGCCAATATGACGACGGGCACGGGTCAGTTCACGCTCAGAAAGAGAGGTTAAATCCTGCCCGTCAACCAGTACCTGACCAGAAGTAGGGCATTCAAGCATATTCACGCAGCGGATTAATGTACTTTTTCCTGCACCAGAAGAGCCAATAACACCATAAATCTGCCCTTGGGGGACATGCAGGTTGATATCAGAAAGGGCTTTTATACAGCGCGTTCCTTGTTGAAATACTTTGTTTACCTGGTTCAGTCTTATCATTTTTATTCTTTTTCTCTTATGAGATATAAAAGTGAATAACTTGAAAGCATTTGCAACAAGTCATGAATTGATGTGGATGTTAAGGCGTCTAGACGTCTAAGTCAACTAGGAATAAATTAAATGCTGCATTCTCATTCACTGACAAATCATGCGATACTGTCGACTTTGTACATTCTTGGAGCAATCAGGTGACTCAAGGTATTCCCGCTGTATTTTTAGATCGTGACGGCACAATTAACATCGATCATGGGTATGTTCATGAAATAGATAATTTTCAATTCATTGATGGCACGATTGAAGCCATGCTGGAGTTGAAAAAAATGGGTTATGCACTGGTATTAGTAACAAACCAGTCTGGGATTGCCCGGAAAATGTTTACAGAAGATCAATTCTTGCAGTTAACAGAATGGATGGATTGGTCATTGGCAGACCGGGGTGTTGATCTTGATGGTATCTATTATTGTCCGCATCATCCAGAAGCAAGCGAGGAGCACTATAAAAAGACGTGTGATTGTCGTAAGCCACAACCGGGTATGTTATTTGATGCACAGAAAACACTGCACATTAATATGGCGGCTTCTTATATGGTAGGAGACAAAATAGAAGATATGTTGGCAGCGAATGCCGCCGGTGTTGGAACAAAAGTCCTTGTACGTACAGGAAAGCCAGTAACAACAGAAGCAGAACAGTCTGCTGATTTGGTTATTAATAGCCTTTCTGATCTGCCAAATGTGATAAAAAATAGGCAAAAATAGCCTTTTGGATTAAATTGTAAGCGTTTGAAAAAGAAATTGTAAAAAATGCTTGCGTAAATTCTAAGGCTCCCTATAATGCGCATCCGTTGTCACGACAAACACACAAACAAGTCGAGATGACAGAAGTTGAAAGCCGCGAAAATAAAGGCTTGACACTCTGAGAGGAAAGCGTAAGATACGCAGCCTCGCAACACGGAAGCTACTTCCTGTTGCCACCGCTCTTTAACAAATTAATCAGACAATCTGTGTGGGCACTCGCAAGACACTATCGACAGCCGAAAGGCAAAAAAAGATTAAAGTCTTGAAGAGTGACTGAAACAGTTAATTCATTACGAACTAACAGTAACGATTCTTTGAGCATCAAACACTTTTAATTGAAGAGTTTGATCATGGCTC
>NZ_CAWQMW010000027.1:0-9523 GCF_963895965.1 Xenorhabdus sp. PB30.3
ACTTTGAATTAAACAATCAAAAAATAAAAACCAAGAATATATATTTTATAAAACAAATAACACCTCCAGCACCAGGGGTATTTACATCAGGGAAACCAAAAATACCGTAATAAAATCAATCTTACTATGTTAGTTAATAATGATATCTAGCTAAAAATGGCTTCTCAGAGTACAGACTTTCATTGACAATCTGCTGGAAAGCATCAACCTTATTTAGGGTGAGTCAATGGCAATAAAAAAGCCAGAATAATTCTGGCTTTTTCGGGAATATTCGTTATCGTAACCTGTTACCTAATCCACGTTGAGTCTGGAAGAGTTTTATGTGAGAGATTTGAGCATTTGCAGATGAGGTACGTTGCTGAGGTTTATCACTATATCCATATGAATTCACATCCATTATGCTTAGAATTCCAGAATTTTTGGGTTAGAATACTTCCTGGCGTTTTTATCAAAAAGGGAGATTAGTAACACATGGATGAGCGGAAGTTCTTGGTTCTAACCAGAAGCAAGCAAAGTGAGTTCAAGAATACGACAAAAAAGGTCGTCAAAGTCGTTCCATCAGGCAACAAAACTCTCGTCACCTTTCCAGATAATAAGACCTTTCTCTACAACAAAACAAATGTCCGTTTTTTTGATCACCCAGAAGTCCTCAACATCGAAGACTCTATTGTTAGCTTAAAAAGCGGATCAAATAAAGAATGGGATGAAGCATTAATTTTTGATAATCAATATATAGTTTTGTTTACTAATGGATATAGTAAAGAATTCCCCATTTCTGATGTAGAAATAATACCAAATATCGCTGAACAGAAAGAAACGAAAGACCTTATTGATTATTACAAATATATAGCAATGTTTTTGAAAGAATCCTCACCGTATGTCCACTACTTTTATGAAAAAAAATTAAATCAGATCAGAGATGACTCAGTACTAAGCAACTTTGTAAAAAGATCCCAGCTAAGAAAAAAAAGTTTGTCGTCAAACATTTTCCCTTTTGGTGTCAACCCATCACAGCGTGAAGCAGTTACAAATGCGCTAACATCACAATTAAGCATCATTCAAGGACCTCCAGGAACAGGAAAGACACAAACCATACTCAACATAATTGCAAACTTGATCTGCCAAAATAAGACTGTTGCTGTAGTTGCTGGGAATAATGCAGCGACCAGCAATATTTATGAAAAGTTAGAAAAGGAAGGCTTTGCTTTTATTGCGGCAAGTCTTGGCAATGCTGACTTACAAAAAGCATTTTTTTCCAAAGAACATAAGATTCCTAAAATTGCTCATTGGGAGCTGACTGAAAGAACACTGCTACAAACTAGGCAAGAAATTGCTTCCACAAATAACTTGATTTTTGAACTGCTGGAACTGCAAAACGAGCAAGCTAGAATTCGAGAATTCATAAGTAGACTTGAGATTGAGAGTAAGTATTTCGATAAGCATTTCTCTGTAGACCCAATAAATCCATCTAACTGGTCTTTTGGCAACAAATGGTCAACACCAAATTTAATGAAGTTTATGGCTGAGGTAGAGCACTACTCTATAAATGAAAATCTGTCTTGGCCACTCAGAATTAAATGGCTATTTAAATATGGAATTTATAAGTTCAAGGATATTAAAATCCTTTCCAGCAACTTATTTAAGGGACTTGTCTCTGAGTATTATCAAAGGAAAAAAACAGAACTTGCAGAGAGTAAACGTTTAATTGATCAAAAGCTAAACCGATACAATTTCGAAAAGCTGTTAAGACAATATACCGATAGCTCGATGACCCTATTAAAGCACCATATTTTCTCTACACATCATAAAATTGAGCAAGTTGAGTTTAACCACCAGTCTTACAAGAGAAACTTTTTTGACAATTTTGCTAAGCGCTTTCCTGCCGTACTAAGCACAACGGATTCGATCATTAACAATAAAGGTGACCATGAACTATTTGACTATCTCATTGTAGATGAAGCGTCGCAAGTAAACCTCCTCACTGGAGTGTTATCCATGGCGTGCGCCAAAAACATGGTTATCGTAGGCGATTTGCAGCAGATACCTCATATTCCAAGTAATTTGCTTATAACCACCCATCCCGATATTGATGAAAAGTTTGGCATTCCAACTGAATATAGTTATCTAACTGAAAGTCTATTGTCATCTGTAGACAAGGTATTCGGTAAGAGTGCACCTTCCACGCTACTTAAAGAGCACTATCGATGCCATCCTCGGATCATCGACTTCTGTAATCAAAAATATTATGGCGGTCAATTGATCACCATGACTCATTCAGATGAAGATCCATTTAAAATTCTTAAAACAGCCCCAGGCCATCACTCTTGCAAAGATCCAAGCGGTAAAAGCCGAATCAATTTTCGTGAGTTAGAAGTTATTAAAGATGAATTACTTGAAGCAGGCTTGCGCAATATAGAACCAGTAAAAATCGGCATTGTCACTCCTTATCGTGCCCAAGTTAAACATGCGAATCAGATTATCGATAAAAAAGACATAAAAATAGATACAGCACACAAATTTCAAGGACGTGAAAAAGACATCATCATATATAGCCCAACGGCCAGTTGGGCAGACAAATTTAACGACAGTCCAAACTTAATCAATGTAGCTGTTTCACGAGCAAAAGAGCAATTCATCATGGTTATGTCTGCTAACTTGTCCAAAAAACAAGGTACTAATATTGGTGACTTAATACGCCACATTGAATATCAATCCATGTCACCTAGCATTTTTGAAAGCAAAACAGTCTCTATATTCGACTGCTTATACAGCGAGTACTCACCTGTTTTACAAGATTTTAAAAACCGTATAGTAAATAAATCAGAGCATTTATCTGAAAATCTAATGGCTACGCTATTGAATGATATTCTTGCTGATAAACTTTTTACTTCATTCACGTACGAGCATAATTACAAACTAAGCTTACTGATAAGTGATTTCGGAATACTAACTGAAATTGAGCAGAAATTTGGCCGACATCTGAATAGCCATATAGATTTTTTGATTTTCAATAAGTTAGACAAGTTCCCTGTGCTTGCAATAGAAGTAGATGGCTACCGCTTCCATGACCTCGATTCCAAGCAGAGACAGCGGGATCAGACAAAAGACAGTATTTTGCTTAAGTTAGGCATTCCATTATTACGGCTTTCGACTAAAAGAAGTGGAGAAAAAGAAAAAATTAGAAAGGCATTACAAGACATCATCACATTGATACCTGAATCTGATACGGAACAACACGGATAGGTATTCTAACAACTCTATTCAAGATATTAGATTTTATGCAACGACTCAAAAAAATAACTTATTTTTTAGATAAAGAGCCCCATCAAAGCTGGCCGGTTTATAGTCACACTAAGCCAATTTATACTTTGGCTTAGTGTGTATTTTCCAGCGATAGAAACAAACGTGTCGAGGTGTAATTCCTACACCACCTATCTCATCGTAACAAACTCTTCCGCCGCAGTCGGATGGATAGCCACTGTATTATCAAAGTCTTTTTTCGTCGCACCCATTTTCAGGGCAACGGCAAAGCCTTGCAGGATTTCATCCATACCAAAGCCTATTCCATGAATACCGACAATCTTCTCATTTTCACCAGCACAAACTAGTTTCATACGACATGGCTGACGGTGCTGCGTCACTGCGGTATACATTGCGGTAAAGGACGAAGTATAAACTTTAACCTGATCATCACCGTATTGAGCTTTTGCCTGTGGCTCCGTCAAGCCGATTGTACCGATTGGCGGATGGCTGAAGACCACTGTTGGCACATTGGTATAATCCAGATGTTCATCCGGCTTATTGTTAAACAGACGCTCTGATAAACGGCGACCTGCCGCTACCGCAACGGGTGTCAGCTCTACAGCACCTGTATTATCGCCCACAGCATAAATACCTTTTACGTTGGTATTCTGATATTTATCAACCTGAATATAGCCTGATTCATTCAATGCCACACCAGAAGCAGACAAATTCAGATTATCTGTCGCAGGCTCGCGCCCAATCGCCCAAATCAGAGTATCAACCGTCTGTTCTCTGCCATCCTGTAATTGCAAAGTCAGGCTGCCATCAGCATTTCTTATCACAGCCTTTGGTACAGCTTCCGTATGCAGAGTCGGTCCTTCATTGTTGATAACTTCCAGCAACGTATTTACGATCAACGGATCAAAAGAACGCAAAGGTGCATGTTTGCGTACAAACAGATGCGTTTCACTACCTAATGCATTCAAAACACCGGCAATTTCCACCGCAATATAACCCGCACCGACGACAGCAACACGCTTAGGCATTTCATCCAGCTCAAAAAAGCCATCCGAGTCAATACCGTATTCCGCACCGGGAATAGCCGGATTTTTAGGGCGGCCGCCAGTCGCAATCAATATATGATCTGCGGTAATTATTTCGCCGTTCACTTCAACAGTCTTTGCATCAACAAAACGTGCAAAACCCTGAATAACATCAACATTGTTGTTACCCAGCACACGCTCATACGAAGAATGGATACGGTCAATATAGGATGTACGGCTGGCAATCAGTTTTTTCCAGTCAAAACGATTGATAGTGGCATCAAAACCATAATCAGAGCCATATTGATGAATAGATTCCGCAATCTGGGCAGCGTGCCACATCACTTTCTTCGGTACACAACCCACATTAACACATGTTCCACCCAGTGCTTTAGCTTCAATAAGGGCACATTTCTGCCCATACATGGCCGCACGGTTAATGGAGGCAATACCACCGCTGCCACCACCAATTGCAATATAATCGTAATGTTTACTCATCTTAGGCACTTCCGTCTAATCAATTAACCTACTGACTACAATTTAATCGTAACGTATATTATGACAAAAAGTTATCACTATGCATGATGATTGTGGCTTTCGTTGTCATAGGCTAGAGCTATCAAATTGATGCTCCGTGCTGCAATATCACGCTGAAAAATAGTCTTATTCCGGTACAATCCACTCTACTGAGTTATGCCCTGTGCCTTCAGGGATCAGTACCTGCTGTAACCAAGGCAGTACAGCTTTCATCTGCTGTTCCAGCTTCCACGGCGGGTTGATCACAATCATGCCGGATGCTGTCATACCGCGCTGATCACTATCCGGACGCACGCCAAGCTCAATCTGCAAAATTTTGCGGATCCCGGTTTTTTCCAAATCTTTAACTAAGCGCTTAATCTGCTGGCGGAGCACAACCGGATACCACAACGCATAAGTACCCGTCGCAAAACGTTTGTACCCTTCCAGAATGCCCTTAACCACATTCTGATAATCCGATTTCAGCTCATAAGGAGGGTCTATCAGCACCAACCCACGGCGAGTTTTAGGAGGTAATTTTGATTTCAGCTGTTGATAGCCATCTTCACGCAGAACACGGGCGCGTCTGTCACGGGAGAACTCACTACGCAATAAAGGAAAATCACTTGGATGCAGTTCACTCAGGTTAAGTTCATCATATTCGCGCAATAAGTGACGGGCAATTAATGGAGAACCGGGGTAATAACGCAAAACACCATGCTGGTTCAGAGCCTTTACAACTTTCATATAGCCTGACAATTCTTGAGGAATATCATCACGCTGCCAAATACGGGCAATCCCTTCCAGATACTCGCCAGTACGTTCAGCATGCTCGCCACTGAGCTGATAACGACCTGCGCCTGCGTGGGTATCCAGATAAAGGAAAGGCTTCTCTTTTTCCTTAAGTGACTCAATGATAAGGCTTTGGACAGTGTGTTTTAGCACATCAGCATGGTTGCCTGCATGGAAGCTGTGACGATAACTTAGCATTCGATTTTCAAACCCCGGGAGAGAAATATTGATAACTTGCCTGATGGCTGATCAGACAACAAAAAAGCATTATGCCTCATTCTCGCGAAAAAAGATAAAAGCCTCCATTTTGCCCCTCGTCAGTTGTAACTAACGTCTAATTTTCAGGAACAAATCCCGATCAGCATATAAAATTTTGAATAAGCATTTCAAATCAGACTAGGAATAGTTCATGAAGTCGAAAACTATGCTCTTGGCTGTATTAGTCGTTTTCAGTATGAATATTGCCTATGCAAAACCAACTAAAGCGGAGTGCGAAAACAAACAGAAAACATTAGAGAAACAGCTCCAATATGCAAAAAATGACATGGATGAAAGATTAATTTCCGGGTTAACCAGAACACTGGAAAGCCTGAATTCAGCCTGCGAGTGGGAAAGACGCCTGAAAGTTGCACAAAAGCAACATTCCAAACCAAAAAATAATCCCACCTCTGCTGCTAAGCCTACATCCCAAAAAAGTTCACAAGCCCATTCAGAACAAAAAGGAAAAAAGAAAATTAAAAAAGTGCAGGCCAAAAAGAAGAAGTAGACCTGCACTGAAGCACCAACCAATAGCCGGATATATATTTACAAATTTTTCTCTTTCACCTGCTGTGAATTAGAAGGCGATAACTTATAGTAGACTTTATCGTCATCTGTGAGTGGTTTATTCTCAATCTTCATTGAAAGGATCGCATTATCTTTGGAGATCGCATAATAGTTGAAATAATTTTCTTTACCATCATAAGGATACTGAAAGTCTGGTTTCAATAGTTTTTTTTCATAAGATCTTATATAGGGATCATATTCATCTTCATAAACTACCTGTTTGTTTCTGACAAAAATAATCTTATAAAAAAGACTAGCTTTTCCTTTAAATGCAGCTCCAATAATATCCTCAATATCCTTATGCCCCATCCCTTTATCAATAATATACATTTTATCCCAATCAAAAGGGGCGATTTTATTCATATCAATTAGACAAGCAGTGTTTTTCTGGCAATGTCTATCAGCATAATCGATAATACCCAATTTACTGTTATTATATGATAAAGAAAAAAAGAAAACGACAACACCCAATATTAACGAAAGTGCAACAATATTATTCTTGTTGATAACGTGGAAAAGCATCATTCCCCCTTCATAACCAAATCAGATATGAGAAAACGGTTTTTAAATTCCTATTTTGATAATCAACCAGTTAAATTTATATATAAATCTCATCGTAGTATCACAATTCCATAATTAATCTCATTTATTGATAAAAGTAGTAAAAACATTCCTATCTGCTCTCAATCAGCAGCTTTTTTAGTAAATGCATAATGATGTTATCAGGATCTAACTTTATTTGTGGATATGGCTCCACATCACTCATAGTAAGCGACTACGCCACACTGCTATTTCATGTTTTCACTGAGGATTTAGTAACCAACCTCTTTTTTTATTATTTTCAGCATAAAAAGCACTATGCAGGGGGTGCTTTATGCAAGGGAATAGTATATTAAGTTTACTGACAATTTTTTAGGTTTCAAATAGAAAAATTTGATAAACAAATCATAAATGAGACGAATTGTCGCTAATATAATTTAGTGGTAACCCTTAATTTGTTAATTTTATTATATTTTTTAGTTAGGGGAATCTCAAAAAAACATTATACAAAACAAAGTAATAAGCAACATCACAAATTAAACTTATGATATTTATAATATACATTAACTATTATAGTTAATAACACCAAAAATCAATAAGTAAATACACCCTCCTCTGAAAAAACCAACTTTCCATTTTTTGAAACATATAAAATACCTTGTTGGTAAATGGTATATGTCATATTTTTATGCTTAAACATATATCCATAGAAAGAACAACTCCCTGTGTCACAATCTCTATTCAGCGTATGTCCTTTTATTTTCAGTGAAGTATGGTCTTTCTTATTTGTTATAACAGACTTCACATCCTCGCAACTTACATATCCTTCAGGGCAAAAACTATAAATAGCAACGTGATAAGTCTTTGTCTCAAAAATAGTTGCATCATCTGCAAATGAGACCTGTGAAAATATGAAGAGCATAAAAGCTAACAGTATTTTTTTTATCATTGTCGTTGGCTCCTTAATAGTCAGTTTTTAATTCAGCCATCATATATCGTGATTAGTTATTTGGTTTCTTATTTTTCTGACATAATCAATAATTTCATGGGCTGTCAGCCCTATCGGCCCGATCCCATCCGCAACCAGCATATCAGCCGCTTTACCATGTAACCAAACCCCTGCTCGTACCGCTTCCTCAAATGGAATACTCTGAGCAAGCAGACTACCGATAATACCGGAAAGTACATCCCCACTACCAGCAGTCGCCAAGCCACTATTACCTGTTTCATTTACCCACGTTCGCCCATCCGGTGCAGCAATTACGGTACGATGACCTTTAAGTACTACCCAGCAACCATATCGGGTACTTAAGGCCTGTGCCGACCCCAGCCTGTCCGACTGAATAGATTGAGAGTCTGTCTGTAACAATCTTGATGCTTCTTTCACATGGGGCGTGATAACTGTTTTGTCCGAAAGCTCAATTTCGCCTGTGAATTTTGCCAAAATATTTAAGCCATCAGCATCAATCAATACTTTTTCACCTTGATGGATATGTTTGATCATTTTCTGTATAAAACTAACCGCCTCAGTAGAAGTACCTAGTCCACAACCAATTACCCACGCAGATGGAAGCTCGCCTTCAAAAAGCTGGCTTGCTTTATTCAATATCAATTCCGGTACAGTATCTATCAGTTGGACAGCAAGGGACTCCTGATTAAAACCGATAATAACCTTCCCACACCCGCTCTTTAATGCAGCTGTACCCGCAAGAACACAAGCGCCGCTCATAGTTTCAGCCCCGCCGATAATATTCAAAGTCCCAAAAGTACCTTTGTGACTATCTTCAGGCCTGGGTAATATTAGTGTTGGAAACCAGCCAGATACTTGCTTTTTTTCATCCTGAGTTATCATTTATGCACCTCTCAATTTTATGTTCACTTGTTGACTCTCGACCCAATGTAATTGTATGAACAAGTCGCTCGTGTTATCCGCTATTTTTAATGAGTGTGATGTGATTGATATCCATTTTTAAGTGGGAAACAAAATACCTTTTGCCTGATGTGCTGGGTTTGGGGAATGTTTTATGAGTTGCTGATAAATACTAAAATAGTATCCTGATCTATTTATCACTTCACTCCTTTGATTTTCGATTCTGAAGTATCATATGGTATTCCTTCGTTTTTTTCTTCGCCAATCCCAAAGGATCAATCTCCCTCATTGCATTTGATACATAACCGTAAGTATTGACTCCACCTTGAATGCCTATCGGATCTGGTGTTAGGTAACAGCTCGCTATAGGTGAATAATATCTGAACCGATTATAGAAGAGACCACTCTCTTCATCCAACCACTGGCCAGCAAATTGCAATCATCAAACTCGCAATTTTCTTCTCCCTAAAAATAAACGCCCAGTGATCCCATATTTCTTTATTAGATAACCAAAAGATGGGAGCACTGGACGCTTAGAAAAAATTTATAGAGTTATATTAATTTTTATTACATATAGAAACTTCAATTATCTATCAAGTAAAAAATCGCTTTTTTCTATTTTCTCTAGATATTTTTCTATATGTAACCCATCGAAATCATCCTCTGATACATAAAAACCAATATCTATTACTAA
>NZ_CAWQMW010000028.1:0-9473 GCF_963895965.1 Xenorhabdus sp. PB30.3
GCTTATATTATGGATTTTTCAGGTGTCTATTGAAAATATTGTAGAATAAAAATAGCTTAATCTAAAAAAACAAGATGATAGTAAACAATTTGTAAATAATATTTATTTAATAATAATTTTTTGAGTTAAGTGAGTTTATTTTTATCGCTCTCTGCTATTATTACACTACAGATAATTGGGCGGGGTTGATTATGAGAAAATTGTTAGTAATTTGTTTATTGGGTTTTACATTAGCAGGGTGTGAGAAGCCGCTGAAGATTGATGGAACGAATGGAATAGCGGTAAAAACATCCATCGAAAAGATCAGGGATACCCTACCTGAAGATAAAAAACTAAAATTTGATGATTCATTGAATATTGTTATGTTTCATAATATCGATTTTGATGAACTGTTTAAGAACAACAAGCAGGGGAAAATAAAATATGATGCTATGGAAAACCTGGAAAAAAGCTTTTACCAATCATTGAATGGGAAAACCGCTGATCAGATTATTAATGAAGCAGAAAAAATTAAGAAAAATAATAAAGCGCCCTGATTGTGGGGCATTTGAGCGGTTATTTAGGCTTATCTGGTTTATTTTTTCCCAAAAGTGTTAATCGTTCCCCACATTGTCGGCAGACATAGCAACTTTTACCTCTGAGCACCTTATTATGTTGCCTGATGCTTAATTCGTGCTGCTGACAGTGACAGCCATAGATGAATATCTTGCTGCAAACGGAGTGTACTGAAAATTGATGGGTTCGGTTGGCAGGTACTTTAAACACGGTTTCCATAATATAACGCCACTCTTTGCCGTGAGGTGCGACCTTGCCAAACTGATGATAAACCAATAGATGAGCTAATTCGTGGGGGATGACTTCATCAATAAACGACTGCTCGTTTTCAATGAGCAAAATTGGGTTAAGACGAATTTCCCAATCTTGTAAACGAGCACTTCCTGCGATTGTCCCTCTTTGCTGGTAGGTCACACAGGGTTCAGGAAACGTTTGCTGAAGGAATTCATTGGCCTGAATCATTTTTTGCCGTAAAGCGCGCATGACTGCTTGCTGTAGTGGAAGAGGAACCTTAACGGATTTCATAAACAGCGATAATTCTGTGGTAACTTAATTTGAATAGTAACTTAACATAAAAAAAGCCCGCTTGTTATGAGCGGGCTTTTTAATATTGCTTAATATTGCAGGATTATTTCAGCCCGGCTGCATCACGCAGGATTTCAGCTTTATCTGTTGCTTCCCACGGGAACTGCTCACGACCAAAATGACCGTATGCCGCAGTATCACGATAGATTGGATGCAGTAGATCCAGCATTTTGATCAGCCCATAAGGGCGCAGATCGAAGAACTCGCGTACCAGCTGAACCAGTGTTGATGTTGGCACTTTTTCAGTTCCAAACGTCTCAACCATGATAGAAGTTGGCTCAGCAACACCGATAGCGTAAGAAACCTGAATCTCACAGCGATCAGCCAGACCTGCGGCAACGATATTTTTAGCCACGTAACGTGCTGCGTAAGCCGCAGAACGGTCAACTTTAGATGGATCTTTTCCTGAGAATGCTCCACCACCGTGACGTGCCATACCACCGTACGTATCAACAATGATCTTACGGCCTGTCAGACCACAGTCACCCATTGGGCCACCAATCACAAAACGGCCTGTTGGGTTGATGAAGTATTTGGTCATTGGAGTGAGCCATTCTGCTGGTAAAACAGGCTTGATGATCTCGTCCATAACTGCTTCTTGCAGCTCTTTCTGACCGATTTCTTCTGAATGCTGAGTAGAAAGTACAACGGCATCAATGCCGACAATTTTGCCGTTGTCATACTGGAATGTAACCTGACTTTTGGCATCCGGACGCAACCAAGGCAGTGTATTGTTTTTACGTACATGTGCCTGACGCTCAACCAGACGGTGAGCATAGGTAACCGGTGCTGGCATAAGAACATCGGTTTCATTGGTTGCATAACCAAACATCAATCCCTGATCACCTGCTCCTTGCTCCAGAGGGTCAGCTCGGTCTACACCCTGATTGATATCAGGAGATTGCTTACCAATCGCGCTGATTACTGCACAGGAATTAGCATCAAAGCCCATATCTGAACTGGTGTAGCCAATCTCACGTACTGTATTACGGGTAATTTCTTCGATATCAACCCAGGCGCTGGTAGTGATTTCACCACCAACCATAACCATGCCGGTTTTCACATAAGTTTCGCAGGCTACACGAGCTTTAGGATCTTGTTCTAGGATTGCATCAAGAACAGCGTCGGAAATTTGGTCGGCAATTTTATCTGGATGACCTTCTGAAACAGATTCAGAAGTAAAAAGGTGTGTAGTCATTATATTTCGATACCTTAAATATAATCTTGGTTTAAGGGTGGATGTTTTACCATCTAGACGGCTAGTCTAAGTCAGTATCACTAAATATACCAGTTTTTTTGGTTTCAAATACCTTCTGTTGCGTGACATTTTGGATTTCTTATCTGTCATTCCTTGAAATGTGCAGTTTAAAGAAATCTAACTTCTTGCGCGTTATCTCTTTGTGTGTTGTTGATGGGCCAGTTTATTCTTTTGTGCCCTAATATCTCCCGGAATTGACGGCATACAAAAAATAACTATTTTCTTTATTTTCAAATTGTTATTTTGTTGGTGGGGTTTATTTTTCCATATGACAGGTTAAAACCACCGTCTTTAGACGGTGACTTTGACTTTAATGTTTTGACCTATGCGCGTTTACGAGGTGCGTGGTTCGACGACTTTCAGTCGTCGGCACCGAAGTGCGCTAACCCACCTACTTCAGTAGGTGGTAGTTAAGTTATCCAAATGAATAGTGATGGAAGTGTTTTATATTAGTAAGAGATTGTTTACTTTCTATAAAGATAACGATGGAAATTTATCGGATATGCTTATCTATATCTGTTAGGCATCAATAAATTTCATTTTGCAATTTTGTAGGATTACAGGTATAAACAGCGCCCTATAACTGATAGGTTTTTTATACTTCAGGTTATAGGCGTTTGCCGGATACGTTTTATGCGTGTTCTGCGTCTCATCAATTGAGAAACGGCTTTCGTAAAGCCATGTGGGGTGAATGGGGTTATGAACCATTATTTGCTGCTTGTTAACAACCGACAGCCACATTATGCCATTGATGTATCCACATCTTGTTCCTTTCTTATCAATATGAATTCATTCCGATGTTACCTGAAACATTCGAGTAGACAGGTCGCTTCGGACAGAAGCCGTATTACCAAACCGTAAATATACATATTGTTTAGCTTCCTCTAAACGTTTTTATAATTTAAGAGCATGCTATTCCCTGACATTTATAAATGCGCAAGATACGCACACTAAATATAGTGTCTTGGGTTATTGACTACAGGTGAAGGCAAACCTCTACTCCATGAAGGAGACTGCCATGAATGATAATATCGCTCGTAAAATGCGCCAGACTTACAATATTGCATACTGGGGCGGCAACTATTACTACGTCAATGATCTGGGTAATGTCAGTGTTTGTCCAAATCCTGATTTGCCGGAAGCTCAGGTTGAGATTGTTGATCTGGTAAAGAAAGTTCAACAAGAGAAAAAACAATTACAGTTGCCAGCATTGTTCTGTTTTCCTCAGATCCTGCAACATCGTTTGCGTTCCATTAATGCCGCCTTTAAACGTGCGCGTGAATCATATGGTTATAAAGGTGATTACTTTCTGGTCTATCCGATTAAGGTGAACCAACAGCGTCGCGTGATTGAATCACTGGCTAATTCTGGCGAACCTGTCGGTCTGGAGGCTGGCTCGAAGGCTGAGCTGATGGCTGTACTGGCTCATGCAGGTATGACACGGACTGTAATTGTCTGTAATGGTTATAAAGATCGTGAGTATATCCGTCTGGCACTGATCGGTGAAAAACTGGGACACAAAGTGTATCTGGTCATCGAGAAAATGTCTGAGATCGCAATGGTGCTGGAAGAAGCGGAACGTATTAATGTCGTACCTCGTCTTGGTGTGCGGGCGCGTCTTGCTTCACAGGGAGCGGGCAAATGGCAGTCCAGTGGCGGGGAGAAATCCAAATTTGGTCTGGCGGCAGCACAGGTTCTACAACTGGTTGAAACTCTTCGATCAGCCGGAAAACTGGATAGCCTACAATTGTTGCATTTCCATCTGGGTTCCCAGCTGGCAAATATCCGTGATATAGCAACAGGTGTGCGCGAATCAGCCCGTTTTTATGTCGAGCTGCATAAACTGGGTGTCAACATTCAGTGTTTTGATGTGGGAGGAGGACTGGGTGTTGATTATGAAGGTACACGTTCCCAGTCAGAATGTTCCGTTAACTATGGCCTGAATGAATACGCGAATAACGTTATCTGGGGAATTGGGGATGCCTGTGAGGAAAATGGCCTGCCACACCCGACTGTCATCACAGAATCTGGTCGTGCATTGACGGCTCATCATACCGTTTTAGTCTCCAATGTTATTGGAGCGGAATGTAATGAATTCACCGAAACGACACCACCGGCAGAAGATGCTGCACGTCCTCTGACAAGTTTGTGGGATACATGGCTGGAAATGCGGGATGATGGCTACAAGCGTTCTTTGCGTGAATGGCTGCATGATAGTCAGTTTGATCTGTACGATGTTCATACCCAGTATGCCCACGGAATTTTGAGTCTATCTGAGCGAGCTTGGGCAGAAGAATTATATCTAAATATCTGTCGCCGTATTCAGCAGGATCTTGATCCAAGTAACCGTGCTCATCGTCCGATCATTGACGAATTACAGGAGCGCATGGCTGATAAACTCTATGTGAACTTTTCCCTGTTTCAGTCCATGCCGGATGCCTGGGGGATCGATCAGCTGTTCCCGGTTCTGCCACTTGAAGGGCTGGACAAGCCGTTGGATCGTCGCGCTGTTTTGCTGGATATCACTTGTGACTCTGACGGTATTATCGATCATTATGTTGAAGGTGATGGTGTGGCAACAACAATGCCAATGCCAGCCTATGATCCGGAAAATCCGCCACTGATCGGTTTCTTTATGGTTGGTGCCTATCAGGAAATTCTGGGTAATATGCATAACCTGTTTGGTGATACTGCGGCTGTTGATGTCTACGTTAGCGAAAACGGTGAAGTGACTTATCAACAGAGTGAAGAGGGCGATACAGTTGCTAATATGCTGCAATATGTGAAACTGGAACCTCAGGTACTGCTGACCCGCTTCCGTGATCAGGTGAAATCGACCGATTTGGCTGAAAATCTACAGGAACAATTCCTGCAAGAGTTTGAAAGTGGCCTGTATGGTTATACTTATTTAGAAGATGAGTAATTTTCATTAGTCGTTAACTGAATAAGCGCTGTGACAGGCGCTTATTCGAAAAAATTAAACTAATTTAATCTCTATTCGGTTTAATCCTTTCCCTTTATTCTTTCTGGATAATTTAACTGTTCCTATTTCGTTTGTATTACTCACATGCGTACCGCAACAAGGCATTTCTATTTCGTTACAACACCATAATCTTATGTCATCCTGATACTTGAAGAATATCTGGTGCCCTTGACTGATAAAGCGATTCACTTCTTGTTCCAGTGCAGAGAGGGATTGAGGATCAATATTCTGTGTAAGGAAATAGTCTGCACGATCTTTTTCATTATTAACAAAAGAGCCTTCGACAGATAAAAAAGTGGGCATTTTTCGCATGAAGAATTCAACAATATGGCTGGCAGTATGCAACCTCATTGTATTCAGTCTTCTGGTACTATCGATTTTCCCCTCGATTTTTTGCCCGATACTGAAAGTATCAGTTGTGACATAGTGTCTTATCGGAGCACTAAAATCTAATTTCCCTTCATCGGTATTATCCACATGTACAGCGGTTACCGGATATTCGTCAATGGAACCAATATCGAAATCCTGATTCCCGGAAAGAGGATAAAATAATGTTTGATCCAGAACTATGTGATCATCACCTACATAGATGACAGTAGCTTCGAAGTGTTTTTCGTAGGGAATTTCGTCAAATAATCGTTTTGTTGAAAGCATGGTTACACTCTTTATATTAAGAATAAAAAAATAGAATCAAAAAAGACGATAACTACGATGATTTAGCTAGAGATTCAATCAAAAAGTAAAATTACCGGAACAGCGGAGACTATTCAACGATTCTTATAGAATTTGTGTAATGGGAGCATGGTTATTGTGTACTAAATTAAGTTGTTACATTTTTTTCCAGATAGTTGCCGCGCTTATTTCATCTAATTACCTCAAAAGTGTAGCAAGAAAAAATGATGTCTAATACTATATGCCCGAATATTGGTAGGTATGAGTAATTATCTGTTTTTTGATATTAATTGGTTGTTTTTAAAGGTTATTTAAAAAGTCAGACTTCTTGTGAAGTTAGCGTAATGTAATCAAGCCCTATGTTAATTAAACACAAGGCTTTAGAGGATATATTATGAGTATTAGTTCCTTAGGAAACCAAATCGATAACTCTCTGGTTTCAAACGCCTTTGGCTTCCTGCGCTTTCCGTTGAATTTCCAGCCTTATTCCGGTGATGCGGAGTGGGTTATTACCGGTGTACCCTTTGATATGGCAACATCCGGTCGGGCTGGTAGTCGCCACGGGCCGGCCGCTATTCGTCAGGTCTCGACAAATCTGGCTTGGGAAAGCAGCCGGTGGCCATGGAACTTCAGCCTGCGCAAGCGCCTGAATGTGGTTGATTGTGGTGATCTGGTCTTTAATTTTGGTGATGCGCAGGATATGAGCGATAAACTACAGGCTCATGCTGAGAAAGTGCTGGCATCAGGCAAAAAGATGCTGACTTTTGGTGGCGATCACTTTGTCACATTACCGCTGTTGCGCGCTCATGCGAAACATTTCGGTAAAATGGCTCTGGTTCATTTCGATGCTCATACCGATACTTATCCTAATGGCAGTAAGTTTGATCACGGTACGATGTTTTACCATGCGCCAAACGAGGGATTGATCGATCCGGCGCATTCTGTCCAGATTGGGATTCGTACTGAACACGACACAGATAATGATTTCACAGTATTAGATGCGGGGCAGGTGAATGATCGCAGCGTCGAAGATGTTGTCGATCAGATCAAATCTGTTGTCGGCGATCTGCCGGTATACCTGACTTTTGATATTGATTGTCTTGATCCGGCATTTGCGCCCGGTACAGGAACGCCAGTGATCGGTGGTTTGACTTCAGATCGTGCGCTGAAAATTCTGCGGGCTCTGCAACCGCTGAATATCGTTGGAATGGACGTGGTGGAAGTTGCTCCTTCCTATGATCAGTCAGAAATTACCGCGCTGGCGGCAGCAACAATCGGTCTGGAATTACTGTATTTGCAGGCTTCGAAAAAATCAGTTTAGTTTCAACCGCGATTATAATCTCTATTTTGAAAGTTCCTCTTAATGCTGTAATAGCACTCGCTTAAGTGAGTGCTATTAAGGCTGCCATTTATATCTATAAAAAGAAAATCAGTAGTAATTTCGGATGGCATCTTGGCATGTCGGTTTTGTTGTATCTCACGGATTATCCTTCCAAAAAATGAGACAAGTAAAAGATGTTAGGCTATAGTGGTGCATAGTAATTTCATTAATTAACTATAACTTAAAGGTATTAAATATGCGCATCTTATGGTTTGTTGTAATTATTGGTTCAGTCTTAGGACTCATAATGGGGTTACTGCCAGCGTTATTTTTGTCTAACAGTGCTCCCCAAGAAGCCGCTGGAGCAGCGATTGCAGTTGCATGTTCGGTAGTACCTTATTGCATTGCCCGAGCTGTTAGTATGCTGAACAGAAATTCAAAAAAAGACGATTAATGATAAGCAGTATTAACCTTAGTGAATATTTTAGGCCAAGGATGGCTTATTATTTAGCTCTTATTCTAGACAAAAAGTATCCCCAAACGCACCTATTGTTCCCAAATTGAAACAATCCCGCAAAACCATCGCTTAACCTTGCAGCATCGAAAAACTGCGTTAGGATGTTTTAAAAGGCATTCTTATGAGGATACAAGCATGATAATCACTTCAACTGAATTTAAGAATAATGATTTCCTGAGCAAAGAGCAGGAATTCAATGAGTTTGGTGGTAACGGTGGTAATCGCTCACCTGAGCTTGCCTGGGCAGATGCGCCGGCCGGAACAAAAAGTTTTGCGGTCACGGTTTATGATCCTGATGCCCCAACGGGCAGTGGTTTCTGGCATTGGGTGGCATTTGATATTCCGCTGGAAATACAGGCTTTGTCCCCAGATGCCGGACGGAGTGATGGCAGCAAATTACCGGCTGGCATTATTCAGAGCAAAAATGATTACGGGCAGTTTGGTTTCGGTGGAGCTTGTCCGCCAGAGGGAGATAAAGCCCATCGCTATATTTTCACGGTACATGCCATGTCGGTAGAAAAACTGGGTATTGGCGCTGAAATAACAAATGCGGTCGCACGTTTTATGATCTACGCCAATAGTCTGGCAACCGCCACTATTACCGGGTATTACCAGCGTTAACTGATTCATTATTTTCCGGTTTTAAGATCTTCAGTTTATAAAAAAAGGGTATCAATATATGAGCAGCAATTCTTTTTCTTCTCCAAAGAAAGTTCAATGGAATCAGGGATTACAACAGGAAGCAGTCGAGAGCCTGTCTAATGATGGCGGAATGATTGTCTGCCCAACTAAAGTGGGTTACATCATTATGACGTCCGATGCGAAAGGGCTGGAGCGCAAATTTGAGGCTAAGCAGCGCAATCGCAATAAGCCCGGAGTTGTATTGTGTGGATCTCTGGAGCAATTAAAAGAGCTGGCTCAGCTTAACCCGGAAATTGAAGAGCTTTATCAGAAACACTGGGATGCAGATGTGTTATTGGGCTGTATCCTGCCGTGGAAAGAAGAAGCGGTTAATCGTATTCCTGATGATGGTTCCAAAGAGCTGATGATGGATGGCCGTGGTACAAGCTGTTTTGTCATTAAATTTGGTAAGCCCGGTGAAATTCTGGCGAAAGAACTGTGGGAAAAATACGGTAAATTCTCTTTCGCCAGCTCAGCTAATCCATCAGGCAAAGGTAATCGTGGTTTGGTTGAGTGTATTGGTGAACGCATTGAAGAGCGAGCAGATCTGATTATTACTGCCAATGATTATGTGAAATCTATTCAGCCGAATGAGACTGAGCAAACCCGCTATGAGCAGGGTGTGATGATTTCAATGGTAGATGACAACGGTAAATTAGTACCGATACAAAATGGTCAGCGTGATATTACACCGTGCCCGGTATTGATCCGTAAGGGACTGGATGTCCATAAGATCATGGTAATAATGTCTGATATTTTCACGACATGGGATTACCGTCACGGCAACTATTATTAACCCGAATTCTGGATAAAAAATTGACGTGAGGCCTGTTCCAGGAGCAAAGTTTTGGTGAAAGCCGAAAACCACTCCGGAGAGGAACAGGCTATGAACAAATTAGTT
>NZ_CAWQMW010000029.1:0-9278 GCF_963895965.1 Xenorhabdus sp. PB30.3
ACATTAACTATATAAACAAAAAAAATAGAAATTAAATCAGTTTGAAGTATTTTTTATTTTAAGAAAAAATCTCACATAAAAATATAACACACTGATTAAATTAAACTAATTCCATGCAGTCAAAATGAAAAAACCATTAAGATCATAAGATTTAAGTTAAATTATTCCTTGCTTTTAGCTTTTACTTATTATTTTATAATAGGCCACTGGCAGGAAATTAATATTACTCACAGAGTATTAATCACCATTATCAGAACTACTCCCGAAATGATAGCTCATTTCTATGACAAACTGATGTCGCCAGAAACATATAGTTTTAAATCAGATTTTATTATAAATATTTTTGAGTGATTATTTATCAACCAGTCATTCAAAATAATTCACTATATGAGAAACAGGCTTATTGCTATGAAAAAAAACAATTCCGTAAAACCTATTGTTTTGTGGATATCATTATTATGTGGACTTTTACCTACTACCGCATCAATGGCTGATAACAGATATCAGGAACAGGGTCAGCTAAATTCACCAGATAGTTGGTTATCCTATGAGTTTAAACGCCAGTGGGGATTAACGGCTATTGGTGCACATTATGCCTACGCCCGTGGTTATACGGGTAAAGGTATTAATGTGGGAGTTCTGGATGAGAGAGTGACTCATCATGCTGAATTCGCAGATAAACTTAAAATATTAAGTCCCGAAGATCCGGTGAACTATGATGAAGACAAATCAGGCAATATCACTTTCGGTGCCCATGGGAATCATGTCTCAGGTATTATTGCGGCAAACCGAGACGGCAAGGAGATGCATGGAGTCGCATTTGATGCTGGCTTGATTACAGGTAAGTTTTTAAATAATTACTACAACAGAACAGAAGCGATGATCCAAAGTGATGCTCGGATTATCAACAATAGTTGGGGAGTTTATCCTGAGATTAATCTAGATGCTAACGGTAAACCGATAAGACGACCAGATGGTACGTTGGATTATGTCGAAGTCACACTGCAAGATGTTATTAAAAAGGCTGAACCATTTAAAGGATGGTTAGATGGTTTCAGCCGTCATCCAATACCAGAAGAAGATTATCCATTTTCCGGTCTCATCAGAAGTGCATCCTTACTTCGTGCTGCCCGACATGATAAGTTAATTGTTTTTGCTGCCGGAAATTCAAATAACTATAACGTTACTGGATTAGATGCAGGTATGCCGTTTTTCTTCCCTGACGTATTAAAAAATTATCTTAATGTCACCAACCTGACTCAGGAAAAGGAACTGGCTCTGTCATCAACTATTTGTGGGTATACTGCCAGTTATTGTCTATCTGCACCAGGCTCATACATTTACAGTAGCACAGGTAAGTTCGTTGATAAAATACACAAGGATGATCTGGTTAAAGGCGAGATTAAAGCTGAAATTGACCCTTCTTCTTATGCTCGCTACAGCGGTACATCCATGGCAGCACCACATGTCGCCGGCGCAGCCGCCGTCCTGATGCAACGCTTCCCTTATATGACAGCAGCCCAAATTTCTGATGTTCTAAAAACCACAGCGACAGATTTGGGTGAAAAAGGGATCGACGTACGCTATGGCTGGGGATTATTGAACCTGAAAGATGCCATTGAAGGCCCGAAAATGTTTATCACTAAGGACGATATTCCGGCTGAATTTTATATTCCGGAGTCCTATGAGGATACGCAGTTTGTCGCGAATATCGTCGGTATTGGCGGTGTATTAGAAAAAGGTACGACGGTAGAACGCACATGTGACAGCATCGAGTGTGCCTATGACTACTGGAGTAATGATATTTCCGGTCACGGCGGATTAACCAAAACCGGTAAAGGCATGCTGGAACTGACCGGTAAAAACAGCACCTATCAAGGCCCGACAATAGTAGAGCAAGGTCAGTTAAAGATTAGTGGTGGCATCACTTCTGAGGTTACTGTACAGAATGGGGCTTCACTAAGCGGAAACGGTACTACTGGTTCACTCACGTTCGAGGAAAATTCACACTATCTGGTTAATATTGCCAGAAATACCCAAGTGTTAATTGATCGAATTTCAAGCCGTGGTTCAGCGAAGTTAAGAGGTGGCTCGGTACAAGTCTGGTTAGAAAGTAATAGCAATCTACTCGCAAAAAAAGAAGTTGGTAGTCTGCTTGAACCACATAATATCTTACAGACAAGCGGCGAAGTCACTGGTAAATTTTCGACTGTAACCATGGCACCGAACTATGTGTTCATTGATAATCAGCTGAAGCTTAGTTACCTTCCTGATCGCGTTATGCTGAATATCAACCGTAACGCCACCTCATTCGCCAGTGTGGCGAAAACCGCCAATGAGCGCGCCATCGCCAATGCGGCGGATAAATTGCATCTGGGGCATCCGGTATATGAAAGTATCCTGATGTCGGATACGGCGGCACAGGCAGGCAAAGCATTTCAACAACTGTCTTCCGGTCAGATCCACGCCGATATCGCGTCTGCACAAATCAACGGCAGCCGTTATCTGCGCGATACCCTGAATACGCGTTTACGTCAGGCAGAGGGTGGATTAGCAAATCAGGAGATCAAGGCTGACCAAAACGGGGTCTGGGCACAGATCAGCAGTAACTGGCAACGTACTGATAATAGCAGTGAAGCCAACGGTTATCGCATGTCTAACTACGGTGTATTTCTGGGGGCTGACCGGGAATTAGCGAATGACTTGCGTCTCGGCATGGCCACCGGTTTCACCCGCTCTTCCCTGCGTGGCGGTGATAATACTTCCGCAGGCAGTGATAACTTCCATCTGGCATTTTATGGCAGCAAACAACTGGATGCTCTGGCCTTGCGTACGGGTATCGCTTACAGCTGGCACCGGTTTGATACCGAGCGTTCAGTAGCCTTCGGTAATCAATCTGACAACCTGAAAGCTAAATATGGTGCGCAAACCGGGCAGTTATTTGCGGAAGCCGCTTACGGAGTCAATCCGGACTGGCTGAATCTGGAACCTTTCGCCAACCTGTCCCATGTTAATTTCCGCAACGATGGCATCAATGAACAAGGTGGTGGTGCTGCCCTGACCGGTAAAAAACAATCGAAGAATGCCACACTCTCGACATTAGGTTTGCGTGTGAACCAGAACTGGCAGACGCAGGATCAACTGACTGTCGGCATGTATGGTGAATTAGGCTGGCAACATCAGTTCGGTAATGCCGCACGCGACAGTCAATTGAGTTTCAGCAACAGCGATGTGTCATTTACGGTCAACAGCGTCTCCGCTGCGCGTGATGCGGCGGTCATGAAAGCCGGAACTTCTCTGAGCATTAATGAAAATACTCAATTGTCAGTGGGATATAACGGCATATTATCAAGCAGCCATAAGGACAACGGTGTGTTCTTTAATGCTAATTGGAAATTCTAGTCAATAAAAATTATTATAAATCAACAAACTCACTGGTGGCGCTAGCTGGCAGTGAGTTTTTATTTTATTTCTTATTTATTTCTCAATTGCCAGATTTGTATACGCAAAGGCACAAAACAGTTAAATAGAACTTATTAATATTAATCCTGATAATAGCCTCCGAGTCATCGACATAACCTAAAGGAGGAAAATTATGACTTATCGTAAAGCCCTATTAGCTAGTTTAATTTCTATCGCAGCGTGCTCAAATGCTTTGGCTAATGAAGCCCCATTAATGAAATCTACTGATCCTGGTGCTGATAAATTCAAAACTGTCGGTAAATTTATGGGTGGTTCGCATTGTACCGCAACCCTGATTGCTGGCGAAAATACACCGGCTAAAGATACAGCAGCGCTAATCGTAACAGCAGGTCACTGTGTTGAAAATAGCAGCAATACAAATGAAGTCATTGTTGATCAACCAGCATCTGAATACTGGGAATTTACACCAGATTATTTCATTGATAAAAAAGACAGTCTTTCACCAATAAAGATTGATCGTATTTTATATTCAACCATGAAATATGAAGATATCGCTGTCTTACAATTGAAAGCAACTTATGGTGATTTGGCTCAAAAAGGCTATCATCCACTGAAGCTGAAGAAAAATCTTTCGATGGAACATCAGCCTATCGTGTTAACTCACATTCCTGTCAATAATGTTGACTATGATTCCACTTATCTCAGGAAATCTGAATGTGATATTACCGGAAAAGCGCCTGTACTCTATGAAAGCTCCATTCCATGGCTGTGGTCCCCGGTTTTCTCTGTTAACTGTGCGGGTGTCGTTGGCGGAACGTCTGGTTCTCCTGTTTTTGAAAAAGGAAAAACAGATGTTATCGGTATTCTAAACACGACTACCGAGCCGGGAATGAATGGTTGCGGAAGTGGCAGACCGTGTACGATTGAAGACAATAAAGGTGTTTCGGCAGAAGGTGCCAGCTATTTTATTCCTGTAGACTCTATTGCTAATGCAATAACCAAAGACAATAAACTGGATCTGTCTAAACTTGAAAATAATAGCGGTAATTTCTTAGAAAGAAGCCAGTTTTGGTCACCTTGGGTTACTCAAAGTGTTGTTGATGGTGAAAAAGCTAAATGGGATGTGGTCATTAAAGAAGACGCTGATGTCAAAAATATCCGCTATAAAGTCGGATTAATCAGTGAAATTGACTGTAAAGATGCAAGCGGATATGGTGCTCCAGTTTCTGCCAGCCAGAAGCCACTGGAAAATCTGTTAGTACCTGAAGGCGAAGGTATCTATAAACTCTGTGCTATTCATCAGAATAATTCTGGTAAGTGGCAGAACGCAAAAGATGCATCTGTGATGTTGCGGGAAATTGATGATACTCCACCAACCACTAAGCCAACTATTCGTTATGATGACCATGGAACTGACAATTGGTTTGTAACGATTGAAGCTCTGCCATATGAACTTTCAGGGCTGACACAAGTAAAATACGGTCCTAAAGCAGCAACGGACTGTGAAGATAAATCAGGTTATGCTCCTTTGTGGAGACCTGTCAATCTGGCTAAATCTGAAGCACCATGGCGTGTTTGTGCATTCAGCCACGATGTAGCAAAAAATGAAAGTCCGATTAGTGTACTTGATCTTGAAGCAGCCTCTGCTAAATAAGTAATAATCACCAACCTCACTGCCGGCAATCGCTGGCAGTGAATCTGAACTAACTCATCTGAATATCTGCATTACCCAAACTCTCCCCCTACTCATCCGTATCTATTTTTCAATACGAAACGCATTCGCTTAAAACTTCATTAGTTGTTCATCTGACCCTACGCAATCTATTTTTTTACTAAGGAGACTTTAATATGTCACCACGTATTGTATCGCCTGTCGCTTCGCCCTTTATTTTGCTGATATTTTCGTGTGCTGTATTTTTTATCGGTACGACAGAGTTTATGTTAGCCCCTATACTCCAGCCATTAGCTGAGGCATTTAACACAACAACCGATAAAGCTGCCTGGCTGGTATCTGGTTATGCTTTCTCTTATTCGCTTATGGCACCCGTTTTTGGCTGGTTATCAGATAGGATAAACCGGCCTAAATTGTTGCTGGCATCTTTATTCTTTCTTTCACTGGATGGGCTGCTATTAACTATAGCGCCCAATTTAGCAGTTGCTATCGGGCTACGTATTTTTGGGGGTATCGCAGCGGCTGCATTGATTCCAACTATTTTTGCTTTGATTGCAGAGATTTTTCCCCTTCACAGGCAAGCTTCAGCAATGGGGATCGTTATGCTCGGTATGACTATAGGAATTGTTACTGGCCCTGTCTTTGCTGGTGTTTTAACTGAGAAGTTTAATTGGCAGATGCCATTTTTGATTAGTGCGATAGGGTGTTTTTTGCTCTGCATTTTAAGCCAAAAACAAGTATTACACCTAAAGTACAATTCACACCAACCTTCAGGAAAAGAAAAAATAAAACTTCCGTTGGTAAAGTTTCAATGGATATCTCAGGGTGAGTTAATCCGCCCTCTTATTGCAAAAGGACTTTGGAATGGAACGGCAGTGTCTGCTTTTATCTTATCTGGAGAAGTTTTGCGGCGTTATTATGATTTAGCAACAGACACGATTGGTATATCTGTATCCGTATTTGGTATCGGGCTTGGCATTGGCAATTTATCCATAACTTTTGTGAAGCGTAGAGGTATTCGGGATGAATACATACTACTGTTGACAATAACCTTACTTTTCGTAGCTTGTACGGTATTTATGCTAATTCCATTATCCCTGCTTTTCAGCCTGAGTTGTCTAATGTTATGGGGTTATGCTCAAGGAATTGCAGCCCCTGTTAGTACCTCTATTCTGGCGAATCGGGCCAAACAGAATAAAGGCCAGATATTAGCAGTATCAGAAAGCTTCAATAACCTGACAATTTTATTCTTACTCCCTATTGCGACTGTACAGTTAACTCAACATAGTATTGTCGCTACGATGATCACTCTGGGAAGCTGTCTGCTAGCGGGAATTGGGCTGACATTAAAAGATTTTTTAGTGACACCGTCACTTAACTGAGGCCGAAGTTTGAAATTCATTTAGTAAATCCATTAATGAAGGAAACTCAAATGGCAATTGATTTTAATGCAAAAGAGAACCGGCATACTTATCTTGGACGCGATGTACAACAGGAATGGTACGATATAATTCATAGTTTGACTGAGCCTAAAGGTAAAGATATCGCAGATATTGGCTGTGGTGGCGGGATTTACTCTCGGGCATGGGCTAATCTGGGAGCAAAGAGCGTCACTTGTGTTGATTTTTCAGATCAAATGCTAGCTGATGCGGCTGAGAATACTCAGGAGTTGAAAAATATCACCCTCAAAAAAGGGAATGCTCTCCATACCGGCCTTCCCGAAAACAGTCAGGATATTATATTCGAGCGTGCACTTATTCATCATATCAGCGAAGAAGACAGAGTAATTTGTTTTGCCGAAGCCAATCGTTTATTGCGATCAGGGGGTATGTATATCTTACAGGATCGAACTGTTCAGGACGTTAACCTGCCAGGCTCACCTGAACACATTCGTGGTTATATTTTTGATGTTTACCCACATTTACGCGATTTTGAAAACCAACGGAGACCTGATACCGACAATGTGATTAATGGGTTTAAGGAAGTCGGATTTAGGCATGTAAACACGCTTTCTTTTTTAGAAAAACGCACTACGTATAATGATTTTTCACAATTAGCGGACGATTTTCGATTACGGAAAGGACGTTCTATTTTTCACGAACTGAGTGATAAAGAAATAGCTTATCTTGTTGATTATATAAAGAACTCCCTTCCCTCTTTAACCAATATTGTTGAAAATGATTATTGGACTATTTGGACAGGTATTAAATAAATAACATATATATGTTACTAAAAACTCAGTCTCGACTTTGTCAATTAAACGATTTCGTCACTAATCAAAAAGATAAAGCGAGACTGAGGTAAGTTTTATTAATTAAGTGTTTTGGGCACAACGGCGTGTATCAGATACACCACACATTTTGGGGCTGGCTAAAGGTGAGGATGAAGAAATGACTTCTTGATTGGTTTTAACCGGATCGATAAATAATTTATTAATATCATCCAGTTTTAAATTAGATAGGTAGCTGTTGTTAATTCCTTGGTAGTTTTCTGGGATTGTTGTTGTTGTTGGAAAAATAAGTTTCTCAGGATATAAACGACCGCTCCAAAATTCATCTCCTTTTTCTAACGGCCTAGTCATTCTCTGATCTATTAACTCAGAAATCTTTGCATCATATGGAAACCGCAAGCTATTTTCGGCTGCTGGATAATCATGTTTCACCATCCAGTTGACAATATTTTCCTGACGTTCCATTAAAGTAATATCTTTAAAAAAACCAGTTAGCACAATAGGAACAGTAATACCTCCAGCATTTCGATACTGTTCAATAAATTCAAGCCGTTTCTTTAATTGCTCATTTGTATCCAGTGCACTCACCGAAACTCTCATTTCTGCTCTGACAGCGACTAAGCGCTGCATAATATTATCCTGAATATTCCTGAAAGCCTTAGTAATGAAAATCATCAGTAAATTAGCATCTCTGGCCAGTTCAGCAATGCGGGTTGAAAGTGACCAGTTCCACGAAGGATCGCTATTCCATCCACAGCGGATATATTTCTGTGAATCAGGAAGTGAACGTAAGTCAGAATTAAAAATATCTTCGTCTAAATAATTATCTACCCTTTTACCAAAATCAATGCCATTTCTCCAACTGGAGATAGCAGCAAAACACATTCCATAACAAGCCATACTTTCTGGTAAACAACCAGTTACAACATCAGAAGTTAAACTATCGAACGGTAAACCTCCTGTAATACCAGCCCTAATCAGCATTGCTTTTGCAGGCTTAAGAACAGCATCTTGAGTGTACCCTCTGTTGCTGTCTTTAACCAGATGCTTAATGAAGCTTTCATTTTCTTTCTTAATATACATAACTATTTTCCTCGATTTTTCTACCAGGTATTTTGGGCTGGTAGCACTCATCGGGATAAATTTTTAATGCCTTAATAAACCTATTACCGTTAAAACATTCCCGTCGATGTAATAGTTGGCTGTTGTCATATAAAATAAGGTCTCCTTCTGACCATATATGTGAATAAATATTTTCAGCAGATAAAATCCTTTCTAGAACAGTTTGTTTTATTTTTCCCGATTGAGGTAATGTTTCACTATTATCAATAAATTCAATGGTATTTTCACTTACATATATATACTCCCTTTCTGTCTTCTCGTTTTTAATTATTACAGGGTGCGCTACTGTAATATGAGGAGCATTATCATGAGAAGCTGCGGGTTGTCTGGTTGACCAGAGTTTATTTAATACTGAAACTTCATCAGTAGAAAAACCCAGATAATCAATAGATGTTGATGCAAAAGAGGTATTACCACCATTACATTGTGTAACAACACCATAAAGAATGCTGACAGAAGCAGGATTAACCCGAAATTCTTGATCAGAATGCCAGTAATCAGTATCACTTCCTGAGAAACCTAATGGACTTCCACTCTTATCATTCAGGTTTGTTAGATAAGCAATATGTTTTCTATGATCAGATAAAGAAATTTTCCTAGCTGGCTGCTCTAATTTCCCATTTCCTATTTCGCGAGCTAAATTAACAAGTGATTCATCATCCATCCTTTGATTATTAAAAATTAGCAAACCAAAAATAGAAAGGTATTCTTTTATTCTTATATAATCTCTGGAAGATAATTTAGAAATATCATCACAATTAACATACGCACCATAATGTTTTTTAATGGGCTTTATTTCTAATGTCATATAATAATCTCATGCTATATTAG
>NZ_CAWQMW010000030.1:0-9094 GCF_963895965.1 Xenorhabdus sp. PB30.3
GCTGTGATGCAAACGGTTATCCGCTGGATGCTCACTCACACTGGCACCAATAACCGCCTGAAATTGATTCAAGAGGAAAGTGAAATGAAAGGCATGATGACGGGGGAAATCTTCACGGGGAGGGCGGGTAAAAAGTGCGGGGCAAGCCCCCAAAGACCGCCGCCGTCCCGCAAAAATAACGCTAACGCAGTTTTTTAACAAAAAAAGACCCTTAACCGCTTGACATTGAAAGGAGACTGACAATGACAAAGCGTACACGTTCTGACAGCCTCAAAGGCAAAATGCAGGCGATGGTCAACGCCTTTCAGGACACCATTGAACCTCCGGCACACGCCGGTTTAATGCCGGAGGCCATCGACTTCTATAACGACAATATGGCAATGGCCGGATTGAACTCGCTTATACCTATGACTATCTGCGTCATGAGGCCAACCCGAGTAACCCCGGTACATGGCGTGGCCCGCCTCCCTTAATGGAAGGCTTTATCGTCGATTTAACCATGATAGAAGGTTAACCCTCTCCGCTTTATTCATCTCAGGAATCCAATCATGATTTATACACAAGGCACCCTTTCCACCGTGTCCGGCTCGGCTATTGTCCGCGGTACGGGCACTAAATTTAAAGACAACCTGAACGGTATCGCACCGGGGCAGGTGATACTCATTCAGTCCGGTAGCAGTAATTTACTGCATATGATTCAGGCCGTGAATTCGGATACGGAGCTGATACTGGCGGATAACGTGAATGTGACGCTAAATAACGTGGTGTACCAGATTCAGGTCACAGTACCGGATTCCATGTCTGATGGTGTCCGGCATATGGTGGCTATCAATACCTACATCGTCCAGTTCCTTCAAAATATGGATCAGTGGATGACCCAGAATGGAACGGTGGCGGTAACATTGCCAAATGGTCAGACGGTGTCACTGCAATCGATAAAGGCGATGAATGATGCCCTTGCCGGGAAGTTGGATAAGCGCCAGAACGGAGCAGATATTCCGAATAAAACGGAATTTGTGAGGAATATTGGATTAAATAATGCGCTGAAAACGGGGGAATATGGAATTGGCTCCCAACCTATAGGAATTAGCGCACCAAGTAAATATGATGCAAATGAGGCAATAACAACTGGCTGGTATGGAGGGGGTGGATCTGGCGCAAAAAATTTCTGGGCTGCCTATGGCCCTGTTATGGTCATGGCGCGAACAGGCGGTGATGGTAGTGGATCAGTCGCACAATTTCAGGTGAGTGACGCTGCAATGGCTAATCGTGTTAGAGAAGGAAACAAATGGAGTGCTTGGAATATTGCATGGTGTACAGGGAACACTACTGTTATTGACGGATTCATAAAAAAAGCCAGCCCCATTATCAAAATTTGGGGTGATGGGAAATTCAAAACCAATGACGAATCGGAGGGTGCCATTGTTGAACGTTTGTCCGAGGGCGTCTATCTCAACAAAAACGTGCTGGGATTTAATGCGGATGCGGCATGGGGTGGCGTCGATGGCGGGATTGAAATACCAATCTGCAAAAATAAATTGTCGCTGATTTGGGTCAACTATGAGGTTTTACCGGATGGTGCTATCAAATTAATGACCTGCCACCGGGAACACCAAAACGCGCCAGAATTCGCCCGAAATGTGCGTCAGGGCTATTCGGATGGCGACTTGATTGATATCCCTGTTGGTCGGTCTATCGCTGTCCGTGTCCAGATGCCGGAAAATTCGGTGTGGAATGTGAAGCAGAAGGCGGCAGGGGTTGCTACTGATAGTGATCAGACTGAACCGGTGGAATAAGGGAATGATTAACCCGCAGAAGTTGCGGGTTATATTTGAGGTTATTATTTTATTTCGTCGAGAAGAGAATAACGTGACTCAATTTTGACGTTAACATAAAAGTCACCGGCATTATCTTCATAATAACCATCATCAAAGAGAAGTATTAATTCACCATTTGCGGGAACTGTTTTGTGGAGTACACCGTTACCAACTTCATAAGTTTTATCGCCGATTTTTGCAATCAGGCTATATGTTGGTGTAGGTGGTTTGCCGGGCTCACCTTGGGGAGCGGCCCATGTAGCGTTTGGGCGATTGTAATTATATTGCGCCCATCCCGCAGCAATGATAGATATCACGTCTCCTTGTTGGAGCACAAGCCCTGTGGGTTGCCCTTGTTCAGCATTGGCAGGGACATTTCCAGACCAATCATACATAGTATTACCTCCAAATTATATTTTGAAAGCGACAGAAGAATTAAGATTGTGATTATTTCGTGTCAGGCATTTGCACCCGGACAGAAACAAATCTGCCATCAGGAATATCGATTAGATCACCGTCAGAGTAGCCTTCACGTATATTTCTGGCGAAAGTAGGGGCATCTGAGTGCTCACGGTGGTAGGTCATTAATTTTATGGAACCATCGGGTAGGATTTCGTGATTGACCCAAACCATTGGTAGATCGTTCTGACAGCGTGGGATATCGATACTGCTTACCGCTCCACCATTACTGAACCCCATAATGCCTTTAATGAGATAAGTGCCTTTTGATAACCGTTCAGCGGTAGCTCCTTCTGATTTGTCGTTGGTGGTGAATTTGCCATCAGATTGGATAAGAATATTGGGGGCATTCTGCCGAATATAACCACTGTCATCGTGATGACAGTTGGAGTCTAATATCAAAAATTGTCGCCAATCTTTAAAATCACTATCCCATGTTTCTCTAGTTCGTATCCATGCAACATTCTGGTACGCATTAAACGCTAATTGTGTCGGCCATTGAGCAAACCCCATTGATAAAACTTTTAACGCCCCATCTACAGAAGGAGCATCGGAAGGGAGAGGACCATTTGCCTTGCTATAAAAGCCCGTTTTTCCAGCCAAACTGGCGATAGACTGTCCCGAGGACAATTCAACGCTGTCTCCCCCTAATCCATAGTCACCGATCCTCAGCACATTACTCAATCCAATATTATTCACAAACGCCGCTTTATCCGGAATATCTGCTCCATTCTGATTCTTAGCTAGCCTATTTTCGGCATTTCTATTTGCATTAATAGCATTATTGTTTGCGGTGCTGGCTAGATCGTATGTTTTCTTAATAGTTTTAGAGGTTGCAACGGTTATCTCACTGTCATTGTCTATTGCATTACTTAACGTAACAAATCCCGGTTTTACCTGAGTGGCATAGGGGTGATTCCGGCTCGCAGCATGTTCTGCAATAGCTTCTTTGATTGACTCTTTGACATATTCCGGTGTTGCAACGATCACGAGATTACTCTCGTCTGAGACAGGTACATCTGGCTTTTTATCTTGCATATTCATTCCCTCATCTAATCAACAATACACATTGCTAAATAACATGAAGGCGGGTGGGAGACTTCTCCGCCGGTGAACATCAATAAAAGGGTTCATCAATACAGAAAAGTACGGCTTGACTAATATTTGATAGGGAGCATGTTTTGTGGGCAGGATGACATAAAATGACAAGCGGGGAATTAATAGAATTTGGCAGATGTCTGATAAGACTTAGTATTCTAAAAGCGGGATTTTAACACTTTGTAAGCTATTGATTTATTTAATTTTTGTCACCATGCAGGAAATAAGTAAAATCAACAAGTTACATAAAGATGAGATTTACCACCTTTTAACCCATTGATTCTTCCATTCATCCTCACTTTGGCTCAATCCTTCCGTTTCAAATGGAGTGATTAATCAATGAGAACTGGATGGGATTTGAAAGTCCGTTAATATAAAGAATGGATTTATGCTTTATAGTATCTTTGAGCAAAATATCTGTGTTCGAATCCTGAGTTAGCGGAAAAAGGAGGAGTCGAACAAGACTGATATATTTCACGCAACTGTTCATTTTTATTAACTAAATTTTTATGTGTATAGCAGTGTGTATAGGTTTGTTTCTATATTTAATATTATTGTTTAATATCAGTATGTTATTTTGCTTGTTCGAATCTCCCCTCCTCCTAAAGTCTACTTTTACTAGTAAAATCAACGAATAGCAACAAGCTCAAGTCTCCTGATATCTCTTAACATCTCCTGAAAGCGATATGAAATTGTGTATAGTTTTTCCTATACACATCCTCCTATACACATGGGTGAAATAATGAAGCTAACAGACGTGGCAATTAAGAGATCTAAGCCAGAAGCAAAGGCTTATACTCTTTCCGATGGAAACGGGCTTTGGTTATCCTCCATACCTTTTACAACGTGATCATCACGAAAAGCAAGAATCCTAATAAACCCATTTCCATCGAACAACAAGTGAATAACATTTAACAATTAGTTAACTTTTGAAACTAAACTCAATATTTTTGCTCGTTTCCTGAGTGGTTAAAGAGATGCGAATAATATATGTTGCCACTTCATACCTGTCTCGATATGGACAACTAATACGTATAAACAGTGTCTGATACTCTATAGTGAACAAGTAATTTCTATGTATACAATCAATTCAGAACAGGGATTGATAGATCTGGGTCACAGAAAAAAGTAATATTGTAGAAACTAAAAACCCCAAGTATGTACTAGGGGTTTTTAGTTAAAGATTTCTATCATTATCTATCGTCGACACTACGTGGACATAGATAGATATAAATGTATACATATCAACAAACTACAAGGGTACTTTGAACACCATGCCAGTGTTACATAACCGTATTTCTAACAAAGAACTGAAAGAACGTATGTTGGCTGAAACTGAGCCGCGCACAACTATCTCTTTTTATAAATATTTTGCTATTCCTGAGCCACAGGATTTTCGCGACAGCCTGTACCAACAATTTACTGATTTGTCAGTGTTTGGACGAGTTTACATCGCTAAAGAAGGTATCAATGCGCAAATCAGTATCCCTTCTAAAAATGTTGATGCCCTGAAAGCAGTATTAAATACCGCTGATCCTGCTTTGTATAACTTGAGACTCAATATCGCATTAGAAGATGATGGCAAATCATTTTGGGTATTACGCATGAAAGTGCGTGAACGTATTGTTGCTGATGGTATTGAAGATGAAACTTTTAATCCGTCAGAAACTGGTGAATACCTGAAAGCGGATCAGGTCAACCAGATGCTGGATGATCCTGAAACTGTATTTGTTGATATGCGCAATCATTATGAATATGAAGTCGGGCATTTCGAAAATGCGATTGAAATTCCGTCAGATACATTTCGTGAGCAGTTGCCTATGGCAGTTGAGATGTTGAAGGATGATAAAGATAAAAATATCGTCATGTATTGTACTGGTGGGATCCGTTGTGAGAAAGCAAGTGCTTATATGCTGCACAATGGTTTTAACAATGTTTATCATGTAGAAGGCGGTATTATTGAGTATGCCCGTAAGGCGAAAGCTCAGGGGCTGCCTGTTCGTTTTATTGGTAAAAACTTTGTTTTTGATGAGCGTATGGGAGAGCGTATTTCTGAAGACGTTATCGCTCAGTGCCATCAGTGCGGTTCAACTTGTGATAGCCATACTAACTGTAAAAATGATGGATGCCATTTGCTATTCATCCAATGTCCGTCTTGCGCAGAGCGGTTTGAGGGATGTTGTAGCGATGTCTGCCGGGAAGAAATGTTACTTCCTGAAGGCGAACAGCGTGCTCGTCGGGCAGGAAGAGAAAATGGGGCTAAAATTTTCAACAAGTCTCGTTATCGGTTGAGTGAAGGTTTGAATATCACTTCGCTGCAATCTATCAAGCAATAAATCTTATTTAACTGCCTGTTTAGTCTACTGAATGAACAGGTATTGCAAACTGGCGTAATAACTTAAATGTAATTGCGCCAGTTGAATTATTAACAGAGATACTTAAAGATATTATAAATAAAAAGTAACTCCATCTGGTTAACGACTCCTAATTTTTCAATGATATGTCGTTTATGCGAATAAACGGTACTGCCGCTTATTTTTAATATCTTTGCAATCTTATATGTGCCTATTTCCAGCATCCAATAATAGAGGATCCTATTTTCCTGCGGGCTAAAAACAGAACTTTTTGCATTGAAATGAGAAAAATAGTGTTGAATATCATATGAAGCAATTTCGTTTAATCGTTGAAGTAGTAAGCTAAGATTCCTTTTTGGTAAAATAAAATCCTTATTAGTCAGCTGGATATGATTTTCTGTCCATGGGTATGGCTTATCAATATAGATATAAATGCGTCTGTCATGCATTAAGGAGAAAAATAACTTCATGTATTCACAGTATGAACTGCAATAACCGTAGTGTGTTAGATTCATCAGAACAATATCTGGTGAAAATACCTGAAGAGTAGTTATTGCATCATGAATTGAATGCATACCTGCTGTAAGGATGTTCGTATTTTCTTTCAGGGACTCAATGATCCCGAGGCGGGTATAATAGCACTCATCAATGATTAATAGCTTCATTAGCTGAACATCCTTGTTCTACAGTGGTTATTATTAAGTGAAACAGTCTACCGGATAGTTAAATATCAGGCAGTGTCTGGCTGTTTATAATACAGTATTGTGAAAAATAATAAACTATATGAATGATTCTGTGAGCTGATATTTGTTTTGATAGCAGTGGCGGACACTCAATGTTCTGAGTGTCCTAATAGGTATGAAATTTGCTGTTAATGTTTTGTATAGTCAAGTTGGTCGTATTCTGATGATTCAATCTTCTCGATCCCAGCCTGCAAGATTAGAATTAGCTGTTTTGCAACTCCTGTAGTTAACCACAATGTTTTGTCAATACTGACATTATCTGTTTTTGTGGTTTGATCTGGGGAGGATAAGTAATGAAGGCGAATCATCATGGCGTCATAGGTGTCAACAATACTGATGTCCCAACCTACAACAGGGTGGGTTTGAATAATTTCATCTTTTTGTCCCATATAACCTCCTAATCAGACTACAGCATTGTTATTGGTATAATTGACTAAGAGCTGCGAATCTCATCAAAGATGAGTAATGGCAGTATAAACCTTTTTATCAAACTAATACTACAACCAGTCTCAGAAACCCGATTCTGATCATTTTATCTGAGGGTGAGTGTTAACGTGTTAGGTAGGGAAAGAGGGATGACGCCTTCATGCGGAAACTAAGTATCTCCGCATGAAGCACGATGAGAGGTTACTTACATATTTTTACTTCCCATCCGGCATCTTCTCCAGCCAGGAATGGGATCAATTTTTCGCCATTATGTTCGACGTATTCGAAAACTGGGGTAGGCTTGCGTGTAAGTTCAATAAACCCATCATTAACAGGTAAATCATAAAATTTCGGGCCATTCAGAGAGCAGAATGCTTCAAAATGCTCCATTGCATTCATTTCTTCAAAAACAGTTGCATAAGCAGCTAAAGCGGTTGGCGCATTGAAAACACCAGCACATCCGCAGGAAGATTCTTTACGGTGCAATAAATGAGGAGCGGAATCTGTTCCCAGGAAGAAACGGTCACAGCCACTGGCAACAGCTGCGCGTAATGCCTCCTGATGAATATTGCGCTTTAATACTGGTAAACAATAGAGATGTGGGCGGATCCCGCCAACCAGCATATGATTACGGTTGAACATCAAATGCTGTGGAGTGAGTGTTGCTCCTAACTTATCATTGCCGTCAAGAACATATTCGGCAGCTTCTTTGGTCGTGATATGTTCGAAAACAACTTTCAGCTCAGGGAACTGCTTACGTAACGGCTCCATGACCTGCTCTATAAAACGGGCTTCACGATCAAAAATATCAATATGAGCCGCAGTCACTTCACCATGGATCAGGAGAGGCATTCCTAATTTTTCCATTGTTGCTAGCAGAGGATAGATCTTTTGTATATCTGAAACACCGTGGCTGGAATTAGTTGTTGCATTGGCAGGATAGAGTTTACAGGCAGTGAAAATACCTTCTTTGTAACCTATTTCAATTTGGGAGCTGTTTGTTGAATCCGTGAGATAGCAGGTCATCAGAGGCTGAAACTGGTGTTCTGATGGAATGGCTGCCATTATCCTGTCTTTATAGGCCTTCGCGCTGGCAACATCTGTCACAGGCGGGGCAAGGTTAGGCATAACGATAGCCCGGCCAAAGAAATGGCTGGTATGAGGAACGATAGTTTTCAGCATATCACCATCGCGAAAATGGACATGCCAGTCGTCAGGGCGGCGGATTTTAATGGTATATGATTCAGTAGTCATGGAACCGGCTCCAGAATATAGGTGAGAAATGGTGGAAGCTGATTCAGCATTCCTTAAGCCGGAGGTAGATGATAAAGAGAAAATAGTTAAATAGCTATTATTAAATGATAAAGTTCCGCTATTTTTGCAGAATTAAGATTTTTGTTTTATAGAAGCTAGGGTATTCAGAGGAAATTAATTGTATCAAAAAAGGAAAAAATAGAAGTAACAAAACGAGGGTGTATTGAAGTTGGCTCCTCCAACTGGACTCGAACCAGTGACATACGGATTAACAGTCCGCCGTTCTACCGACTGAACTATGGAGGAACTCCTTCAAGACGGGGCGAATATTAACGGCTATTTTCTCATTTGTCAAAGGGGAAAATCATAATAACTGATTGTTTGCCGTTAATATGTACTTTTTGTCGATAATATATGCTTTGTGATTTTCAGCTCATCAATGTATCTTCAGTAGCAAAGCAAAAAGCCCGACTCAGTATAACTGAATCGGGCTTCTTTAAATTTGGCTCCTCCAACTGGACTCGAACCAGTGACATACGGATTAACAGTCCGCCGTTCTACCGACTGAACTATGGAGGAATTGCTGTGTTCCTGAGAACGAGGCGAATAATAGGGGAATGGAGAGGGCTTGTAAAGCAGAAAAATAAAAAATAAGTTCAAGTGATTGAGATACATTCAAAGCGGTGGGTTTTTATCATTTTTTATAGCAAAAAATAATCAGCGACGCACTTTTTAGGCTTTACTCACGATAACGAATTAATATTTCGTTATATTTTCTGATGCCAGATAAATGCCCCGGCAAAAAGCAGAAAAGCAAAAAGCCCGACTCAGTAAAACTGAATCGGGCTTCTTTAAATTTGGCTCCTCCAACTGGACTCGAACCAGTGACATACGGATTAACAGTCCGCCGTTCTACCGACTGAACTATGGAGGAATTGCTGTG
>NZ_CAWQMW010000031.1:0-8857 GCF_963895965.1 Xenorhabdus sp. PB30.3
TCTCATGCATAATTGTTTTTTGATGTTTTGACTTTATATTATTTTGCTATTATGTATTCCGTCAGTGGCTTGTAAAAAACTCAGTCAGAGTGTTATGTTTTTTGTGTAATAAAATATGCTAATACCATAAATAAATGAGGGCACTATGATGTCTAAAATGATTGATATATTAGTTGGTATCAGAACCGAAGATATTATGAATGATTTTGGCAAGCTTAGTAAAGATATTAATAATCCTGTTTCACTTTGGTCTGAGAGTATTTTTAAAAAATATATCACTTATATCCCTGAGGATGACAGACTTGCGTCAGTTAATAGCTCAGGTAATTTAGTCATTAAATGCGATGCTGGCGATATGCTGCGCGTAAAAGTAACGACATTAAATATGAATTTAGACTATTCAGTTGTGCTGATAAAACTGGATCCAATGATGAATGTCATGCCGGATGACATGATGACAATGATAGAGCCTCACAAGGTTGTACAGGACATAGAATATATTCCGGTTGTTGATGTAAGAAATCCATTAGATGTGGATATGCAGGCAATAAGAAGTTACTATTGGATGAGCAAAATTAATATGATGCCTGCAAATGGCACTATGCGTACAATGTATTATGAGTGCGTTGTAGGAATTTATAAAGAAGGTATTTTGCAGGGTTATGTTGCTGCAGAGCCAGCTCTTATACTGGATAAAAGATAAATATTTCAGGTAGAGAAACTGAATAAATTTTCTGGGCCGTGCAATGCACGGCCTTATTTGTCCCAGATAAATAATAAGAGAGAAGATTATGTTCAATAATAATAAATCAAAAATTGAAACATCAGAGAAAGAATATAAATTGGAGCTTGATATTACGCTCGGTGCTGAGAAGTTTAATTTTTCCGATCCAGAAATAGAATTAGAAAACATGCATTGGGGATACAATAGCGAAGCACAATCAAGCCAGGATAGGCCGCCTTTTGGTAAATTATCTGTTATTGAAAATAACACACATATTGATGCAGAAAAATAGGATTTTTCTATTGGTCAGAAAGGTTATTTGCAGGGTTGTCTGGTGGTTTTCTTTTATTCAATGCGCATTCTTATAAAAAACAGCAAAGCTTTAGAAGTATGTTGGATTTATTCTATGATAAATTTCTTTATGTAACAGTTGATGGTGTAACTTTCCACCTTTGAAAATATTCAAAAATTATAGTTGGAATTTCAGTTGTACATGATTACAATATTACATACGACTATATTGCTCAGTCCATTCCTGATGCAAAAAAATTAGGTGATGTATTGAAGGAAACTGGAGAAACTAAACGTTTTTGTTTCAGATGGTGTGATAAATAAATGATTCAGAGTAACAAGATATATTTTTATAACAAGTGGTCAGTCTTTATTGATCACTTGAATTTTTATTTTTAAATTGATTTATGTTCGAACAGAAAAAATGACAATATTGATTATTTTTATAATGTCACCAAAATCAGCCGATAATAACACTCAAGGTTATGGTTATAAATCGTTCACAAAATGAAGTGCGATTATGTACTCAATCTGTACAAAATAGTAAGTGATGAGTTGACTATAACAGAAAACTAAAGAGGGTAGGATGAAACAAACAAATGCAAAAAACTTGATTAAAACAGGCAGAAAGAGCTAAGATACGGGCGTTTCAGAAACGGCCTGAAACAAGCAGTAAAATGCCCTCTTAGTTAAATGGATATAACGAGCCCCTCCTAAGGGCTAGTTGTAGGTTCGATTCCTGCAGGGGGCGCCAGCGCAAGATATTCTGAAGTCCAATCAAGTAAACTCCTCCTAATAAATTCCTTAAAAATCAACAGAAATTCTTATTTTTACGTCAACTTTAGTCTATTGCAATCAAGATACAGCAAGGGGCATAATCAGGGGCACCTACAATTCGATTATGAAAATGCCCCCAAATGAAACTAAACGCACGGCAAATCGACGCAGCAAAACCTAAAGAGAAAATTTATAAACTTGCCGATGGTGGCGGTTTGTATTTGGAAATTACTCCACGTGGCTCCAAATATTGGCGTATGAAATATCGTCGGCCTATCGATAAAAAAGAAGACAGACTGGCTTTTGGTGTTTATCCGGTAGTGTCTTTAGCCGATGCACGAACTAAACGTGATGAAGCCAAGAAGCTGATTGCCCAAGGTATTGACCCCAAAGCAGAGAAAAAAGGGGCACAATCTGAATCAAAAGGGGCATATTCCTTTGAGCGTATTGCCCGTGAGTGGCACGCAAGTAATAAGCGGTGGAGCGAAGATCACAAAGAGCAAATTTTGCGTAGCCTTGAAAATTACATTTTCCCGCATATTGGCCATCTTGATATCACCAGCTTACGGACAAGCCACCTGCTAGCACCTATCAAAGCCGTTGATGCTGATGGCAAGCACGATTCCGCCCGACGATTACAACAGCGTGTTACTGCTATTATGCGTTATGCCGTACAGAATGATATTCTTGAATCCAGCCCAGCTAATGATATGGCGGGTGCTCTCATCACAGTAAAATCCAGACATTATCCCGCTCTGCCTCATAAATGTTTACCCGATTTTCTCACCCGTCTTTCTTGCTATCAGGGGCGCTTAATTACCCGAATTGCCGTGGAGCTAACACTATTAACCTTTGTTCGTTCCAGTGAATTAAGATTTGCCCGTTGGGAAGAAGTAGACCTTGAAAAAGCGTTCTGGAAGATCCCCGCAACAAGAAAACCGATTGAAGGTGTTAGATTCTCTGGGCGTGGTATGAAAATGAAAACAGAGCACATTGTACCGTTGAGTCGTCAGGCCGTATCTCTCTTCAAAATGTTGTACGAACTGAGCGGAGATTGTGAAGTCATGTTTCCTAATGATCATGATTCAAAAAAAGTAATGAGTGAAAACACTGTAAATAATGCTTTGCGTACTATGGGTTATGACACCCAAACAGAAGTTTGCGGGCATGGTTTTAGAACAATGGCACGTGGTGCTATGGGTGAATCTGGATTGTGGAACGATGACGCAATAGAACGCCAACTGAGCCATATAGAAAGAAAAGATACCAGAGCTGCATATATTCACACATCTAAACATCTGGAAGAACGGCGGCTAATGATTCAGTGGTGGGCTGATTATTTGGATGCAAATAAAGAAATACATATAACCCCATATGATTTTGCTAAAGAACATCGAAAATAATTTCGATTGAAATTATAAAATTTGTATCTATAGAATTAAATAAATATAGTAAATTATCAAAAATGTAATAATCAACTCTATGCCTAGGCTGAACGCCGAAAACCCGTGTATCGCTACGGGCTGGCATATTAACTATAAATAGGTATATTTAACCAAAAATAGTTAAATATAAAAACTATCAGACGAAACACATTCTTTGTGTGAAACAAATTACTATTCCAATGTGATGATCTCGCATTATGAATTCGGTTTAATTGTTCCTGTTCTAATAACGTCTAGAAACATCAAATATAAAAAATGAATAGGGAAAATCACATGCCAATAATCACTACATCTAAAGAAAGTCTTATTCGCTTATCAGAAGTTCAACGCAGAACAGGCTACAGCAAGGCTTGGATCTATAAACTCATTGAAGGAAATAAATTTCCTAAGCAAGTTAAAATTGGTGCTCGCTCAATCGCTTTTATTGAATCAGAAGTGGATGACTGGATAACTCAACGTATAGCTGAGTCTCGCGGTGAGATGGATCAATGAAAAAATATATTTCACCCACTGACAGCCAAAGGAAATATATTCTTTCTGCTTATGGTGAATCCGAAAGAAGGATCAGAGAAGCAGAAAGGAAAAAATTAACCAGCATATCAAGAGGGCATTGTTATAAATTAGAATATTTAGGTTTATTTCCCCAACGTTGCCATTTTGGGCGTAATTCCTGTGGTTGGCTTTTGAGTGATATTTTATGGTGGATGCGATACCCACCAAAAATAGAAAACGTCAATAATCCATATAGCCGAAAAAACAGTAATTAAATAAAATCATGAAAAATAAAAGTACGGGTATTAGCCGTTGCGGGTATTCCTACGCCAAAAATAATATTTCAGTTTATCGCATAAAAGTTAATTGGGGTGACAAAGAAAAGAATAGCATGGTAAATGCTATCCTTAGTATGATCTCTTTGAAAAAGTTAATTGACCAGCAAATTTATTGCTGGTTGGTTCAACCTTTTGGTTCTATGCCTAATCGTTCTAATTCTTTGCGGCCTAATGTTTTTAACCAATTGCCCAAAGTCATTCCAGCATCGGACGCAGCATCTTCGAACTGTGCTTTTAACTCAGGCGTTATTCTGATTTGGAAAGTTGGGGACAAGCCTTTTCCTTTTTCAGTTTTGTCTCTTTTTAAGATTGACATGTACGTACGTAACCTTATAGCATGTGATTTATTACGTACGTACTTTATCATGATGTACGTACAAAAAGAAACGCCCCCGAACAGTGCTACCAACACTGAACGAGGGCTAACAACCAACGATAGTAATAGTATCGAGGTAGCTATGTATCAATATACCTTTCTAATCGGAAAGGGCAAAGCCCGTTTACCTAAAATCTTTCCTATGCGCCTTACCTCCGTTCAGGGGGTAAATCATGAGCAATAAACCTATCTCACTAAAACAGGCGCTATATCGTGCAGGTCTGGGTATTTCACTTTTCACGTTCATTACCCAAAAAGCCAAAGGTGAATGCGAAATCAATTTAAATAATCTGATTGCATTGGCACACGGCATTCATCAGGAAGTTCACCACGCCCTGTTGAAGTATGCTCCGCAGCCACCGATGAATAAATTATTAAATTGCATTGTATACAGGAAATCCGATCCATTAGGCCAGGCTTCATTTCGTGCGGGACTATGTACGTCTTTATATGAGGTCATTCTTGAACAGGCAAGCCAACACTGTTCGGAAGAGTTACACAATTTGCTGTCGCTGGCCTGTGATATTAATCAGGAAGTTTACTATTCGCTCTATGCAGCGGTTAATGGCGAGGATGAGTGATCATGAGTCAGGGAAATAATAATCAGAACAGCCGCCCGTTAGATGTGATTCGAACAGTTAAAACATCAGCCATCAATCACTGGCAAAGCCTGTTGCCTGCTTGTGGTGTTGATGTTCCGGCAAAAGGCAAACACGGCGCTTGCCCGATTTGCGGCGGTACTGACCGCTTTCACTTTATCGACGATAACCATCATGGCGATTGGCATTGTCGCCAATGTGATGCGCCGAATCATGGTGATGGGCTGGATTTGGTCGCAAGAACCAACGGGATCACTATCTTTGCCGCCGCTAAGTTGGTAGCTGATGCGCTGGCACTTCCCTTGCCGGAACCCAAACCCGCTAAAGAGCAGCCCCGAACAGTAAAACCGATTACAGAACGCATCGCTGCTCTGGTTGCAACTTCTGTCATGGGTGAATCTCAGTATCTGACTAAAAAGGGGCTGCAATGCCCCAATCAGCGGTTACTGAAAGATGGCTCTTTATTGCTGGTGATTCAGACTCTGGACGGCAAAATCAAGGGCGCGCAGACCATCAAGCCGAACGGTGAAAAACGCCTTGTATCAGGAACTCAGAAGAAAGGTGGTTTTATTCCCGTCTCAGAGATTACCGGAACGCCGGACACTTTCATCATTACCGAGGGTTACGCTACGGCGTTAACGGTCAGACAGTTACATAAAGGCGTAGTACTGGCAGCCATTGATGAAAGTAATTTACCCACTATTGCCGAGCTGGTCAGAACCCAATGGCCTAACGCAAAAATTATCCTTGCTGCTGATAACGATTGGCACAAACCGGAAGAACGGGACAAAAACGGCAGGCTAAAAAAGAATGTCGGCAAGATAGCGGCAGAAAAAGCCTCTATAGCGATTAACGGTTGGGTCACACTACCGCCTACGGCATTAAAAGCCGATTGGGACGACTATCGCCAACATCACGGTATCGAGGCAGCAAAGCAGGCATTCAGCAACGAGTTATATCAGGTAGGGAAAGAAGAATCAGTGTCAAAATCAATCATAGCTAATTTGGATGAACATCGGGAAAAAGAGCGTGATCCATTAAAACCGCATGTTGATACCCGAAAAGAGGGTATTTATTGGGTTGAACCTAAAGAGCAGAACGGCGAAATCATCGAGATTGAAAAATGGTTAAGCGATTACATGGAAGTTGTCGGCATTGGCAACGATGGCGGAGAAGGTTATCTCATTATTAAATTATCTCAGGAAGGTACAGACAAACTAACCTTTGAGGCCATGCCCCGCCGTGAAATTGGGATGCCGATAGGCTGGGCGCGGTTGCGTTCGAGAGGGATAAATATCACAACCAAAAATAGCCTCTTACCGATTTTATCTGACCATTTACAGCGCAGCGGAGATCGCCGTCAGTGGGAAGTGACACAAACGGCAGGCTGGCACTGTGGGGCATATGTCATGCCGGATGGCGAAATTATTGGTCAGCCTTATATGCCTGTGGCGTTTTGTGGTGGTACATCGGCGGTTACGGGTTATGTGGTTAGAGGAACTGTCGACGAATGGAAAAATCATGTTGCCTCGTTAATGAAGGGAAACCGCTCAATGATGCTGGGTGTGCTAGTAGGGCTAGCCGCTCCACTCAACTCATTAACAGGCGGTAGCTGTTTTGGTGTTCATTTATTTGCCCAATCCTCAGCGGGAAAAACAACCACCGTTGAAGCTGCCAGTAGCTTATATGGTGATCCCGAAGAACTGAAATTATCGTGGCATGGTACGCACCACGGCTTAAATAATGAAGCCGCCGCTCGCAATGATGGTTTTTTGCCCATTGACGAAATCGGGCAAAGTGCTAATCCGAAAGAAGTCGCAAACAGTGCTTACAGCTTGTTTAACGGTGTCGGTAAAATTCAGGGTAAACGAGAAGGTGGAAACCGTGCCGTTATTCGCTGGAAGATAGCCGCGCTTTCAACGGGGGAAGAGGATTTAGAAACCTTTTTGATAAAAGGCGGAATTACACCAAAGGCAGGGCAGCTCGTCAGGTTGTTAAGTGTTCCTTTTATTGATACTGAATTTTTTAATGGTTATGAGGATGGTGACACCCACGCAAGGGCAATTAAGCGTGAATCTAAGCGTTATTGTGGTACAGCGGGGCGGGCGTGGATCTTATGGCTGTCTGAAAATCAGGAACAGGCTATAGAAATTGTGACCCGTAAAGAAAAAGCGTGGTTGGATAGCCTGCCAGAAGAAGCCTCAGCCCAAGTAAAACGTGTAGCTGTGCGTTTCGCTTTACTGGATGCAGCCGGAGAGCTGGCGACTCATATCACCGGTTGGAGCAAGGAAGATTGCCATAGTGCGATAAGGCAAAGTTTTGATGACTGGTTAACAGATTTTGGTATCGGAAACCGTGAAAAATATCAGGTTGTCACCCGTGCCCGTGATTTTATCCAGAAATACGGTCTGTCGCGTTTTCAGCCTTATGCCTACGGAAAATTGAATGGAAACATAGATACCGTTCACGCAATGAGAATCAACAATCTTGCAGGCTATCTGGTGAATAATCGCCGCAGTGATGGGCGGGTGGAATATCACATTATCCCCAGTGTATTTGAAGAGGAGATATTGCAGGGATTACAGAAGAAATCAGGCTTTGAAGCTCTGGAAGAAGCCGGAATGTTGATTAAAACGGAGAAAGATCGCTTTATCAGTAAAACTATTTCAGTGAATGGTACTCAAGGGCGGTTTGTAGTGCTGGTTTTCAATGATGAAGATTAATCCTCACGTAAGATAAAAACATTGGGATAGCGGGGTAACGGGATAGTAAATAGTTAATTGGATATTTATCAGATAGTTATATTTATTTTAATTAACCCGCATTATCCCATTACATCCCATAACGTAGTGTTATGATAAATCATGTAGCATTGTAGTAATTGGATTACCCTGAAAAGTTTTTCTTTGGTAGGCGCTAATTAGTTGGACACTAAATAGTTCAAAAATAATACTTCTGTTCTACGGGATATGCGGGATAAAATGGGGTGATTTAATCATTTGAAATAAAACAAAAATAGTCATATATCCCGTTATCCCGTGAGAATCCATGTAGTTATATAGAAATGGTGAATAAAGATATTTAGGCATGATAAGAATAAAAATTAGTAGTAGATTAGGTTATATAAAATATCTAATCATTAATATTTTTATTATACAAATACAATCTATTCCTTAAATAGAACGTCAATGATTAATAATTAAACAAATAGAGGTAACATACTTAAAACACAATATTTAACTAAATATTAATTTAAAATGTGGCATGAATTTTCATGCCATATTGGTATATTTACATGAAATAAATATCTTGATTCCTATCGAAATTTCTATTTATAGATTCTGCTTCAATTGGATGCTCTTTGGGAGTTATTAGAATATTCCAGAAATTATTATTAAATGATTTCTCCAGATAAAAATACCTGCAAATATGTAATAAATCTGTACGCTCCCAACCAGTCGTGCCACTACGTATAGATAGCTCATCTTCTAGCTTATAGAAAGTAAGATTTTCTTCTTTATCACATGCATCATCAAAGCGTTTTAATAAAAATTTTACTTTTTGTTTAGGTATTTTAAAGAAATCAGAATATGGCTCATGCGGCATTGAAGGAACACTACCATCCGTGTCACTAAATAAAGGGTAAACACTTGCTTCCCAAGCATAAAGATAAGCATCAGTATATTCATCATGGTGCTTCGCAATATGCATTATTTGTATGCGCTGTTGGACAAACATAGCATTCATTATATTTTTATCATTCATGTTTATTCATTTCCTGTTTTAGTTAATTTCGTTTCGATGTGAGATTACAT
>NZ_CAWQMW010000032.1:0-8494 GCF_963895965.1 Xenorhabdus sp. PB30.3
AATTTATTTTAATCTAAAAAAATGCAATAACTAAGAATTAAATTTTAAATCAATGTAAACTAAATAGTATAATAATTTAAAAATTTGAATTTTACAGCTTGAGTGGGTTTTCACCATTTATGAGGAGATAAGAAAACACCTCTTTATAGGTATAATTATTAAAAAATGAGAAGCAGCGAACTACACAAAGCAGTTCGCCTTTAAAGAATAAGCTGGATTAAGAAATCAACTTGATAATTGGATAAGATATAATTTGATTAATTCTGACGTGCTGCTGTTAAATCATTGAACATAATGCCTTGCATTTCATGCCAAATGGTTCCACTTTCTTTACCATAATTACGTACGCATTCCATGATATTATCGTAGGCTTCTTCCCGACACAGTACGCTCAGTTGCTGATAGAAATTCAGCGCCAGTTTACGGGCCTCTGGGTTCGAAAAGTAATAACGACCCACACGAGTATAAAGCCCTTTTAATCCGTTAATGATCAACCCATAAATAGGATTTCCTGACGCAAATGCTAAGCCACGGAAAATATCATAATCCACAGAACTGAAAGACTCCGCAGTGTCTTCCGCTTTATCTTTTTCAGCCAGAACTTCCAGTGCTTTTTCCGGATTATGTCTGAATGCAGTACGGATAAAAATGGCCGCAATATTTGTGCGCACTGACAGTAAATTATCGACCAGCTGAGGCACACGATCATGATCTAAACGTGCCAGAGTTTCCAGAATATTAAGACCTGATGTTTCCCAGAAATTATTGACCTTTGTTGGTTTTCCATGCTGAATAGTCAACCAGCCATCACGAGCAAGACGCTGCAATACTTCACGCAAAGTAGTACGAGTGACACCGATTAATTCAGATAATTCACGCTCTGCTGGCAGAATGGAGCCTGGTGGAAAACGATTATTCCATATACTTTCAATGATATACTCTTCCGCAAAACTCGCAGGACTCTGAGCCTTAATTACCATATTTAAACTATTCCAAAACTGTTTTCTTGGCTAATAATAGGTACTGATCATACCAGAATGCGCCAGATCGACATAGTTACATAGTAAATAAACCGTGAAAGAGTGAAAGAGGTCATAAAAAAATATAATTATTACCCAATTAATTATGAGATTATCCCCTTAAATTACCACCAGTTAGAGCGTACGATATTCAATGTATTTCGAGTTGCATCAAGACGGTCAGGAAGCGTCTCTCAGAGCATAATTCACTATATGACTGAAATAAGTGAGCGCAACCAACAGAGAGGTAACTGGAAAAACAACGGGTATGTTGTGCTTTAGAAATGTCCCATGTATCCACAGAAGAGGAATATTAATAATAATGGAAATCAGTATCCGACGTGCAGTGGTGAAAAACTTTCTCGGCAATTCGCCGGATTGGTACAAATTGGCTATCATTGTTTTTCTTATCATCAATCCACTGGTTTTTTTCTATGTCAGCCCCTTCGTTGCAGGCTGGATGCTCGTTGTGGAATTTATCTTCACACTGGCAATGGCGTTAAAATGCTATCCGTTGCAGCCGGGAGGCTTGCTTGCTATTGAAGCTGTGCTTATCGGCATGACCTCACCAAAACAGATAGGGCATGAAATCAGCAATAATCTGGAAGTTATCCTGCTGCTGATTTTCATGGTTGCCGGTATTTACTTCATGAAGCAACTTCTGCTATTTGTTTTCACTAAACTACTCTTGAGCATTCGTTCCAAAAAAATGCTGGCACTGGCCTTCTGTCTGGCAAGTGCATTTTTATCTGCTTTTCTTGATGCCCTGACAGTTATAGCCGTTGTTATCAGCGTATCTGTTGGCTTTTATTCTATTTATCACCGTTATCTTTCCAGCCAGAATAATGGCAGCGCAGATCTTAACGATGATCAATTTATTGATAATGAAGATAAAAGACAGACATTGGATCAATTCCGGGCATTTCTGCGCAGCCTGATGATGCATGCCGGCGTCGGTACGGCATTAGGTGGTGTGATGACGATGGTCGGTGAACCACAAAACCTGATCATCGCAAAACATGTTGGCTGGGATTTCGTGACATTCTTTATCCGTATGTCTCCTGTCACCGTACCTGTTTTTATCTGTGGGCTGCTGGTTTGTCTGTTGGTTGAACATTTCAAACTGTTTGGTTACGGTGCCGAACTACCTGAGCGTGTCCGTTCTGTTTTGGAAGACTATGCGAAAAAAGCCGGTGAAAAACGTACCCGTCAGGAAAAAGCTCAGCTTGTTGTTCAGGCTTTAATCGGCATCTGGCTGATTGTGGCTTTGGCGTTCCACCTAGCTGAAGTCGGGTTGATTGGCCTGTCAGTGATTATTATGGCTACTGCTTTTTGTGGTATCACTGAAGAACATGCTTTAGGTAAAGCCTTTGAGGAAGCCTTACCGTTTACTGCATTACTGACTGTCTTCTTTTCTGTGGTTGCGGTCATTATTGATCAACAACTATTTACCCCATTTATTCAGTTTGTATTGCAATCCTCACCAGCGTCACAGCTTTCCCTGTTTTATCTGTTTAATGGTCTGCTTTCCGCAGTATCTGACAACGTATTTGTAGGTACTGTTTATATTAATGAAGCTCTGACTGCGCTTAAAAGTGGTCTTATTTCACAGCAGCAATATGAATTTTTAGCTGTGGCCATTAATACAGGAACCAACCTACCATCCGTAGCGACACCAAACGGACAGGCTGCTTTCCTGTTCCTGCTGACATCTGCGCTATCGCCTCTGATCCGCCTGTCTTATGGACGTATGGTGCTAATGGCTCTACCTTACACAATTGTGATGACCCTTGTGGGTCTGCTGTGTGTTGAATTTTGGCTACTGCCTGCTACTGAATATCTGGTAAAACTTGGCTGGGTTATCCCACAATAATCCCTTATATTTATTATTAAGGAATTCTGCCGGATAGGGTGTAAAATCCCCCTATCCGGTTTTTTTTATCCCTTCGAATATCCAATCGATTTCATGTTGCCTCCGGCGGCAAAGGAACGAATTTTCACCGTCAACAAAAAAGCAGTTTGAAAGAGGATGGGTATAATTTAAAAAAAACAACGTAATTGACCTTAAATTGATTCTTTTGTGATTTAAGAAACGGCAGAATAAACGGCTACCTATATATACGATACGGGAAGAAGAAGAATGTTACATTTTCTAAAATGGAGTTCCCAAGGGCGAAGCGCATGGTTGTTAATGGCGTTAACAGCTCTTTTACTGGAGTTTGTTGCTCTTTATTTTCAACATGTTAAGCAGTTACAGCCCTGTGTAATGTGCATTTATGAGCGTGTTGCTCTGTTCGGTATTTTCGGGGCAGCCCTGCTGGGAGCTATCGCCCCCAAAACCCCGCTGCGCTGGCTGGCTATTTTACTCTGGCTTTATAGCTCATGGCACGGATTACAACTGGCATGGGATCATACCATGATGCAGTTATACCCCAGCCCTTTTAATACCTGTGAATTTTTTGTCAGATTTCCGTCATGGCTGCCGTTAAATGAATGGCTGCCTTCGGTGTTTCAGGCTTTTGGCGATTGTTCAATAAAACAATGGTCATTTCTGACACTGGATATGCCGCAATGGCTGATTGGTGTTTTTGCTGCTTATTTATTAGTGGGTATTCTGGTTCTGATCAGCCAGTTTTTCCGGCTGAAATATAAGTATTAAGAACAAAAAGGCTGTCTTTCCTGTATGGGGAAAGCAGCCTTTTTCGCTAACTCTAATTGATAATCCCTTCCTATCCGCTATTATTGTTTCCTTTTCATGTTCTCCGCCATAAAATCATCGTAATTTTTTTAAGGGCCTTTAGTCGAACAGCCATCAGAAACAGTAAAGAACAACCAGAAATGAATACTCAAAAAGAACAGTATAATTTTAATAAATTACAAAAACGTCTGCGTCGTGATGTCGGGCAAGCCATTGCAGATTTTAATATGATCGAAGAAGGCGATCGCATTATGGTCTGCCTTTCTGGTGGCAAAGACAGCTACACCCTGCTGTCTATTTTGCAGAACCTGCAAAAAAGTGCCCCGATTAACTTTTCGCTTATTGCCGTCAATCTGGATCAAAAACAACCAGGTTTTCCTGAGCACATCCTTCCGGCTTATCTGGATGAACTGGGCGTCGAGTATAAGATTGTCGAAGAAAATACCTACGGTATTGTCAAAGAAAAAATCCCGGAAGGAAAAACAACCTGCTCTCTGTGCTCCCGGCTGCGCCGTGGTATTTTATACCGCACCGCCACTGAACTGGGCGCAACCAAAATCGCTCTGGGGCATCATCGTGATGATATCCTGCAAACCGTCTTTCTGAATATGTTTTATGGCGGCAAATTAAAAGGTATGCCACCTAAACTGATCAGTGATGATGGTAAACACATTGTTATACGCCCGCTGGCTTACTGCCGGGAAAAAGATATTGAACGCTACGCAGAAGCGAAAGCATTTCCCATTATCCCTTGTAATTTGTGTGGCTCACAGCCAAACCTGCAACGTCAAGTTATTAAGGATATGCTGCGTGACTGGGACAAACGCTATCCCGGACGTATTGAAACTATGTTCCGGGCGGTACAGAACGTGGTTCCATCACATCTCAGCGATTTTAATCTGTTCGACTTCAAAAGCATTAATCACGACAGTGAAATTATTGCTGGAGGGGATCTGGCTTTTGATCGGGAAGAGTTACCCGTACAACCTGCTATTGACCCTGATGAGCAAATTGATTTTCAGGCGGATCGGCTGGATATTATCGAAATAAAGTAATAAAAAAATAGCCGATGCTAAGGATTTTAGTATCGGCATAATGTCAATTTTAATCGGTATAAAACTCAATATGAGAAACACTACAATCATGGAGCACAACGTTCATCGCTCAACGTTGTATTCACCTGCAGGGTTATAGTGCCTCAACTTGAGATACTGATTATTGATATATCTCAAATCCGAATGAAATTAACCATCAGATTCAATGAACATTCGGTTCAGAACTCACGACAGTCGCAATTTTCCCTATAACCACTTACTTCGCTTTAACCACCATGCGAACCCCGCTATCAATAACGACAGCAGCAGGCTGAATAAACCAAAACCAAATTCATCCTTATTTCCGGGGATCCCACCAAGGTTAACGCCAAATAAGCCGGTCAAAAAAGTACTTGGTAAGAATATCATTGTTAACAACGACATCATGTAAATACGCCGGTTCATCGCATCCGCCATAATGGAAGTAATCTCATCGGCAAGCACCGCTGTTCTTGCGATACAGCTATCCAAATCATCCAGCCCACGCCCCAGACGATCAGAGACTTCCTGAATCAGATGACGAGCCTCGTCACTCATCCACGGTAACTTCTCACTGGACAGTCGTGTCAAAACATCTCGCTGGGGTGCCATATACCGACGAAGAACAATCAATTGCTTACGTAATAACACTAACTCACCTCGTCCGGGGATCTTCTGTTCCAGAATGTTATCCTCAAACTCAATCAGGTTGTCATGTAACTCTTCAATAAAATCGTTCACTTCGTCGGTAATAGCATCGGCGATTTCAACCAGCCAGTGCCCTGTGTTTTTTGCTCCTACGCCATTATTTAAATCAGCCAGAACCTGATCAACCGAATAGACTTTTCTATGGCTACTGGAAATAATTATCTTGTCATTAATGTAGATGCGAAACGATACCAAGTGATCAGAGCGGGCATTATCATTGCGATTAATTGTCCGCAACATAATCATCGCCCCTTCACCGGTACGAATGAGTTTGGGCCGAATACTCTCACCCACCAGCCCTTCTTTTACCGGAACTGGTAGTTGGTTAGTTTTCATAATCCATTGATAACTTCCCTGATTTTTATAATCGAGATGCTGCCAGAAAGGTTGCCCTGCCGTTGCAGATACATTTTCGCTAAAACCTGTAGTACCACCCTTCCCGTTCAATTGGCAGGCATACACAGCATTTGAATCTTTAAATGCTGAGCCATAAATCGTTTCCACATCCGCTCCTGTTCAACATTTAATGTTTTTTAATGATATACATAGTATGGCTATAAGCCACATCTTCAGGATTGGTGATCGGGTATCCTTTTAACCATTTTTTGATTAACCGACCATTAGTGTACTGATAAATAGGAACAATCGGAGCCTGTTCTTCAATCATTTTTTCAGCCTGATTGTAATCCCTGTTTCTGGCGTCATCGTCTGTTTCCAGACTAGCCTCTTTTAACAAAGCGTCATAAGCTGGGTTATGAAATTTGGCCAGATTTCCGCTGTGCGTTGATGTCAAAAGTGATAAGAAACTTGATGGTTCATTATAATCTCCGGTCCATGATGCCCGGACTACATCAAAATTACCGGTATTCCGGTTATCAACGTAAGTTTTCCATTCCTGATTGACTAACTTCACCTCAACGCCCAGTTTTTTCTTCCACTCTGAACTGACTGCAATGGCAATGCGTTGATGATTTTCTAAGTTGTTATAGAGCAAAGAAAGTTTTAATGGATTATCCGGGCCATAACCCGCCTCTTTGAGCAGTAATCTTGCTCTCCTATCTCTTTCCTGCTGAGTTATAATCTGTTGCTGACTTTTTTCCGGATGAAAACCAGCCGTAACGTCAGGTGTAAAATGCCATGCGGGTTTTTCGCCTGTGCCTAATATCTTTTCTGCAACCAGATTCTTATTGATGGTCATGGCAAGCGCCTGCCGGACACGGATATCATTAGTCGGTGCCCGCTGAGTATTAAATGCGTAATAATACGTTCCCAGTTGATCGGGAGTGAACACCTCTCCCGGGATATCATGCAGTAACTTGTGGTACATATTCTTAGGGAAAGATTCAGTAATATCCAAATCCCCTGCCAGATAGCGGTTAACCGCATGAGATTCCTGATTGATTGGTACAAACGTCACTTTCTTCAGTACTGTTTTCTTGTGATCCCAGTAATAAGGGTTAGGCGACAGAACAATTTTTTCATTGACTACACGCCCCGTCAGCATGAAAGCGCCGTTACCCACCAAATGGCCTACTTTGGTCCAGTCATTACCGTATTTTTCAACGCTCTGTTTATTCACCGGATAAAGGCTAAAGTGAGTAGTCATATTGGGGAAATAAGGCACTGGGCGATCCAGCGTAACTTTTACTGTATAAGCATCAAGAGCTTCAACCCCTAATTTTTCCGGGGGTAATTTACCATCTATAATCTTCTGGGCATTCTGAATTCCTGCCAAAGCAGCAAACCAAGAAAATGAAGAGGCATTTTTAGGATTAACCAGCCTCTGCCAACTATATACAAAATCAGAGGCCGTGACTTTGTCACCATTAGACCATCGGGCATCCTGTCGTAGCGTAAATATCCATGTTTTGTTATCTGTCGTCTTCCAGTTAATCGCAACTCCCGGAACAGGCTTACCATAGGCATCCTGATTGACGAGACCTTCCAGTAAATCACGCAACACCTGCGCCTCTATTAAACCGAAGGACTTAATCGGGTCAAGTGATGCTGGTTCATCTTTCAGATGGCGAACCAGCTCCTGATGAGGGTCTAACTGAGTTCCTACAGGAACATCAGCAGCATAAACAGAAAGAGGTAAGGAAAGCCCTGTCATCAGTAATACAGAAGGGAACAAGGTAAAATTATGCATAAATATTTACTCTTTTGGTCTAATAATTATCCTAAAATAAATTATAAGACACTGTTAATTAAACAATAGATGAGTATTTATAAATATTACAGCTATTTTTGTGGGCAAGATCGCACTATTCCATTACACTGGCACCGCAGTTTACTTATATAGAGGGATAAAACCATGACACAAACCGTCAAGTTCCAAGGTAGCGATATCACCATAGCTGGGCATTTTCCACAAGCAGGTGAAACAGCAAAAGAATTTACGCTGGTAGCTAAAGATCTTACTGACGTGGCACTGAGCCAATATGTAGGGAAACGTAAGGTACTCAATATATTCCCAAGCATTGATACCGGCGTTTGTGCAACTTCTGTACGCAAATTCAACCAACATGCCGGTGAACTGAACAATACTGTCGTACTTTGCATTTCAGCCGACCTGCCTTTTGCACAATCCCGTTTTTGTGGCTCTGAAGGCCTTTCAAATGTTGTCACTCTATCAACACTGCGTGGTGGTGAGTTTCAGGAAAATTACGGTGTAGCCATTAGCCAGGGTCCATTAGGTGGATTGACTGCACGTGCTGTCATTGTTCTGGATGAAAACAATAATGTTATTTATAGCCAGCTCGTAGATGAAATTACTAACGAGCCTGATTATGACAGCGCATTAGCAGCACTGAAATAATTCGTTATAAAGAACCTCTGGCGGTAATTATTATGCTGTTACCGCCAATTTTATCTTTTCTTTCCCCCACTTCCCCTCTCTATTCTTATTTCAAAATATCTTAAATATAACCAAACAGATAATAGCAGCCTATTACACTCTTCGCCCTCATCGCCCTCAAATTTATCACTTTGTTAAC
>NZ_CAWQMW010000033.1:0-8461 GCF_963895965.1 Xenorhabdus sp. PB30.3
AGGCGTAATACACTCTATTCACTAGTAAAAAAATATAATTATGGGTTGATTGTGTAATTAATTAAAAGTTACAAATAAATATTAAATAATAATTCTTTAATTTTAAATAATTTTCTTGAAGTTTACTTTTTTTATTCAGTGAAGGTCAACATAAGGTCATTGTAGGAGCCAAATGTGGACAATAGCTGATATTTATTGACTAACAGCATAAATATCTCCATTCATCATAAAAAATGATGGAACAAAATGGAGATCAGAATGAGAACATCATTATGAATACTTACACACACAAGGCAATATTACACACAGCATTTATTGGGCAACAATCCTCATTCTCTAACCCTTCTGATATTAATGACATTAATATCAGCTATATGGAAAAAACACTTCAGCCATGGTTTGATAATGTACCATCCCGGTTAGCAAAACTGGCAAAAATAGCACCGCATGATATTGCTGTTTCAGATCCGCATGGGATTCTGGAATTTGGTGAGTTACAGCAACGGGTTATCAGCGCAGCGCATGTTTTACGTTGCCATGGCGTAACAATGGGAAGTTATGTTGCTATTGCAGCCGAGAGGGGTATTCCATGGTTTATTACAATGCTGGCGACCTGGCAGATCGGTGCAGTATACATTCCCCTTAATACCATGATGCCGGAAAAACGTCTGAATGATATTCTCGCCAGCTTACCTGACAGTATTCTGGTCTCTGATGAAACGGTATCAGCGGAGTTGAAAGCATCAACACATATTCCGATGGATCGCCTTGCCTATACAGTTGAGGAAATAACGGAGGATGTTGTTATTCCTGAATTAGGCGATCATCCGGCCTATATCATGTTTACCTCGGGTTCTACCGGATTACCAAAAGCTGTGCAGGTGCAGCATGACAATCTGGCGGCCTTCCTGTGCGCACTGGGCAAGTTATTATCAGTTAACCAGAATGATCGTATGCTTGCGCTGACTACTTTCTCTTTTGATATCTCAGTCCTTGAGCTACTGCTGACGGTTGTTCATGGGGGCAGTATCTACATCGCACCCACTGAGACCCAGCGTGATGCAATGGCGCTATCCCGTGTGTTCTCTGATCCTCAATTTACTCTGGCGCAGGCAACTCCAGTAACCTGGTCAATGGCACTGAATGCAGGCTGGACGCCGCGTTCTGATATCAGCATGCTTTGCGGCGGTGAGGCTCTGTCACAAGATTTGGCCGATCAATTAACGGCATCTGGTGGCACTTTATGGAACCTTTATGGCCCGACAGAAACGACAATCTGGTCAACAGCATTCCGCATGAAAAAAGGAGATAAGGTACAGCTGGGCGGTCCGATTCCCGGCACCAGCATCAGTATTGTGGATAAGAATCTGCGTCCTGTCGCTAAAGGCACGGTAGGTGAAATCCTGATCGGTGGGTTAGGTGTGACAGCTGGATATCGTAATAATCCGGTTGAAACAGCTAAACGGTATGTCCCTGATGTCAACGGAAAGGGGAAAAGAGCCTATCTGACAGGCGATATGGCCCGTATGACTGAAGATGGCTCTCTCATTTATATGGGAAGGCAGGATGACCAAGTCAAAGTACGTGGTTATCGAATTGAACTGGGTGAAATAGAAATCGCGTTGAGAAAACAACACGGGGTTCAGGATGCCATTATCCGTGTCGCGGGAAGCGGTGATTTTGCCAAGATACAGGCGTTCGTATTGTTTGATCCTAATATGGCTGTATCGGAGGAATGGGTACGTGAAACTCAGGCCGCATTGCGAGAAAGCCTGCACGAAGCCTGGATCCCCTCTGAATATTACCGCATTCCTTATATTCCGCTGACAAGTAGTGGCAAGCGGGACAGGAAACGTCTGGAAGAAGTGGCAGAACGTCTGAATACCAGTCATGATGCGGTGCAGCCGGAAACAGAAACAGAAAAACGGGTTTATGCTATCTGGGGCGATTTATTGGCTGCGGAAACTTTTGGCAGTACCGATGATTTTTTCCAGATTGGCGGTAACTCTATTCTGGTCGCCCGTATGGTGGAACGGATTGAAAAAGTATTCTCACTCAGGATCCCTATTTCCGGCATCTATGTTGAACCCACTATTGCCCGAATTGCGGCTATTCTGGATGAGATGGGTGAAGTTCACAAAAATAATCTGATTCCTTTCAACAGTGTTTACCGTAGTGAAGCGCTTATTCAGCAACATGCAGAAACGCTGAGAAAAGATGTTTACCTGAAAGAAAGTATACGTCCTGATGGTTTACCGCATGCGAACTGGTATGAGCCTGATACTGTTCTGCTGACAGGAGCGACCGGATATCTTGGCCTGCATCTGCTGGAACAACTGTTGAAACAGACTTCAGCTCAGGTTATCTGTCTGTGCCGTGCTGACGACAAAGCACATGCGCTTGAGAGGATCCGGGATGGCTTTACTCATTATCAGATTGATGTAGGTAATAGCTTTGATCGCGTGGATTTTGTGATAGGCGATCTGGGGCAACCCCGTTTCGGCTTATTGCCTGAAATCTGGGATAAACTTGCGCAGGATGTGGATGTGATTTATCACAACGGTGCGCTGGTTAATTTTATCTATCCTTATAGTTCACTAAAAAGCATTAATGTTGATGGCACCAGAACCGCACTGGAGTTTGCCTCTACTTCACGCCTGAAACATTTCCATTATGTTTCTTCTGTGAATGCCTTGTTTGCTACTGAATCGCCACGGCCATTTATGGAAGATGATCGCGCTATGAGCGAAACAATACGTGATCCTTCCGGTTATTCGGGCAGCAAGTGGGTATCAGAAGGGATTATCAATATTGCCCGTAAACGGGGTATGCCAGTGAGTATTTACCGCCCCGGCCTGATCCTCGGACATACCCGTACCGGAGCTGCTCAGGGGAATGATTATCTTGTGGCTTCCCTGAAAGGTTATCTGGAAATGGGATCCTATCCTGCTCATGGATTACTGCTGGATATCGTACCGGTTGATTATGTGGCGGCTTCACTGGTGCATATTTCTAAGCAGCGTGAATCTGACGGGAAATTCTTTAATCTGTTTAATCCGGTGCAAGTTTCTATCCGTCAGTTTTTCGATTGGGTTCAGGAGTTTGGTTATATCCTTAATCCAGTTCCTTTCAATGAAGGGAAAGAGAGAATTCTTGCTCTGGATGATTCTCATTCGCTGTATCCATTGATTCCGCTGATTCGGGATATGACCGAGAAACCTTACCGCGCGCTGGATCCTGACTATATCCATGAAATCCAGCCAGAACTGGAGCTGAAACAGACGTTGGCAGCACTGGAAGGATCAGATATTCAGTGTCCGGTTATTACATCTGAATATGTTTGTCAGGTACTGAATTATCTGATCAGTACCGGGTTCCTGCCTCAGGTATTGCCGACAAGCTACAGACAGGGGGTGTTTTCATGGAACAGTTAACCGGAAATGAAGCAGCGCTGTGGATAGTTGTCATTAACAGTAAAAAGCAGTATTCAGTCTGGCCTGACGAATATCGGATCCCGATTGGCTGGATGGCGACAGGAAAAGAAGGTCCCAAAGCCGAGTGTCTTGAGTATATTGCGGGTATATGGCCGGAGCCTACTAAAAAGCAGACTGATATGCACTAAATAGGTGTATGAGTAGACCAGATTATTGATGATGGGTATCGCTTCAAAGGCGATACCCATTTTTTTAAACAGTCCGTTATACCATTTTATCAGCTTCTATAACCTGCTGTTTTCTTGGTGTTACCGCAAAGGCAGAGTGATTTCTTGCCAGTAGGGTATATATAGTGGGTAAGACAAATAAGGTGAAAAATGTGCCTACCAGCATACCCGATACAATCACCAATCCGAGGCCAAAACGACTATTAGCCCCCGCACCACTGGCGAGCAAGAGTGGGATCAGGCCAATAACCATTGCAGCTGTTGTCATCAACACCGGCCGAAGACGAATTTTTGCGGCCTGCAAGATAGCTAAATGCTTATCCAGTCCTTCGCGCTCCTGTAATTTATTGGCAAATTCCACCATTAAAATACCATGCTTACTGATAAGCCCTATCAAGGTTACCAAGCCAATTTGAGTGTAAATGTTCAGTGTAATATATCCCATGGCTAACGGGATCAGAGCACCACAAATCGAAAGGGGAACGGTGATCAGTATTATCAAAGGATCAATGAGGCTTTCGTACTGAGCCGCCAGTACCAGATAAATGATGATTAATGCGGCTACGAATGCAAAAAGCAAGGCATGTCCTTCCTGCTTATATTGGCGGGAGTCAGACTGCCAGTCGTAGCTGAATCCTACAGGTAAATTATTCAGCACACTCTCAAGGAAAGTCACCGCCTGTCCCATCGTTACCCCTGGGGCAGGAATAGCTTGAAAAATGGCTGCATTTTGTTGATTGAACTGGGTTAGTTTATTAGGCTCAACTTTTGTCGAAACAGAGACAATCGTAGAAAGCGGGATCATATTTTGGTTTTCAGTCCTGACAAAATGGCGGGATAAGGCTTCCGGTGTTAATCGCTGGTCGCGTATACTTTGTGGAATAACATCATATGAACGGCCTTGCATCCCAAACCTGTTGATGTAGTCCTCTCCTACCAGCAATGCTAATGACTCACCAATATCCTGCATTTTAATTCCCAGACTATTGGCTTTAGCCCGGTCAATCTGAATCTGTACTACCGGATTGTTATAGTCCAGATCACTATCTACGACAACAAATAACCCGCTTAAGCGTGCTTGCTGCTTCATTTCCTCCATCGTTTGGTACAGGACAGGATAGGGCTGTAAGCTACGCAGTACCATCTGAATGGGTAACCCTCCGGTTGAACCGGGTAGTGGCGGAAGCTGGAAGATAAAAATATTGCTGCCTTCCACTTCACCTACGGCAACCTGTAATTGTGCCTGAATCTCTGAAGCGGAGCGCTGACGATCACTCCATTTTGATAATTCCACGCCACCAAAACTCGAAGAAACCCCGTCAACGCCATTAATAATCCATGTACCTGACATCTCGGGAATTTCGCGAAATACACGCTCCAGTTTATGGGAAAATTTTTCCACATAATCGAGGTTAGCATATTGGGGTGACTTAACTGCAGCTAACAACCCAGCCTGATCTTCAACCGGAGCTAATTCTTGCTGGGCTTGTTGATAAAGTAAGGGCAGGCTGATGACAACTAGCACAGCAAATCCGCCCATTATCCACCGATGACGTAAAGAGGCATTCAGCAGGAGAGAATAATGATGGGATAATTTCTCAAAAATGATCTCAGCCCAGCGTGCCATTCTTCCTTCTTGCTGCTTAGGTTGTAATAAAAAAGAACTCATTACCGGAGATAACGTAAGCGCAACAATACCGGATACGATAACTGCGCCCGCCAACGTCAGAGCAAATTCCTTAAATAGTGCGCCAGTCAGACCAGACATCAACCCTATTGGGGCATAAACTGCGGCAAGTGTAATTGTCATAGCAATCACAGGGCCTGCTACTTCTCTTGCGCCAATAAAGGCTGCCGTGATTGGCGATTTTCCTTCTTCAATATGGCGATGTACGTTTTCAACCACCACAATTGCATCATCGACGACTAAACCGATTGACAGCACCATTGCCAACAATGTCAATAAATTGATACTGAAACCAAATAGCAGCATCAGCCCTGCGGCACCTAACATCGACAGTGGAATGGCAACTATCGGGATCAAGACACTACGCAGTGAACCCAAACAGAGATAAATCACGATCATTACGATAACCAAAGCTTCTAACAAGGTTTTGGTCACTTCATCAATAGAAGCCTTAATAAAGCGGGAGGTTTCGAATGCCAGTTCAACCTTAACGCCCGGTGGAAGTGTCTTTTCAATGTCCGGTAACAATTTTTTGATACCTTCGACAATAATAAGCGGGTTCCCCGTTGGAGTTGAAAATAACCCCAGATGCACCGCTGCCTTACCATTTAACATTGCACTGGTTTCAGTGGAGGCGGAACCCAGTTCTACCGTGCCTACATCTTTCAGACGAATTAATCCATTACCATCATTACGAATGACCAAATCACGAAACTCATCAACACTAGTGAGATCTGTGTTGACGTGGACATTTGAAACCACATATTCGCCTTTCACTTTTCCGGGGGTCGCCTGATAGTTATTTTGCCTGACTGCTGCTGCTACATCCGCCGCAGTTAATCCGCGTCCCGCCAGCCGATCTGCATCCAGCCATAAACGTATAGAGAGTTGTTGTCCTCCAAAAACCTGAACCGTAGAAACACCTTCAATGGATGAGTACATGGGTTCAACGACTCTTGAAAGGTAATCTGTTACTGCCGATACAGGTAACGAATCACTGGAAAATGCAACATAAGCAACCGCAGTTGACTCTCCAGAAGAAAGTTCAATAACTGGGTCATAAGCTTGTTTTGGTAGCTTATATCTGACCTGATTTATCTTTGCCATCACTTGCGCCAGAGCCTGAGTTGAATTTTGGTTAAGCTCCATGCGAATCGTAATGGTACTTCTGCCCTGTACTGAGGAAGATGATAGATAATCGATGCCCTCAATAGAAGAAATAGCCTGTGAAATGGGCTGGGTGACAAATCCCTGTATCAAATCAGATGAAGCCCCCGGATATTCTGTCACCACAGTGATTGTTGAACTTTCTAATTGTGGATATTGCCGGATAGGAAGTTTATTGAGGGAAAATAGTCCCAGTAAGAAGATCAATGTACTGACTACCAAAGCAAGTACCGGACGGCGAACAAAAATATCAGTAAATATCATTTTCCTTCTCCATCAAGCACCTGTGATAGATAATTTTGCTATATTCAAGGTATCTTCATCGACCATGACCACAGGTATGTCATCATGTAATTTCAATTGGCCGGATGTCACAACCCGATCGCCCTTAACTAACCCTTTTTTGATTTCTACTAAACCATTCCAACGCTGTCCCACATCAATAGAAATACGTTTTACAGTCATAGGCTGGCTGGGGTCTTGCGCTGCGCCTTGTGCTATAAATACAGTATCTCCGTAAGCGGTATAAGTCACAGCCGTTTCGGGTATCACCAACGCGGAGGTATTTTCCTGACGCATGACCTGAATACTGGCATACATGCCTGCTTTTAGTTTTCCTTCCGGATTATCCAGAGTTGCCTGTAGCTGAACAGTGCGCGATCTTCCTATCAGAGGGTCAATCGCATTTATTTGGGCGGTAAAATTCTGATCCGGATAGGCATCAACCACGATATTGACTGATTGCCCAACCCTCAGATCAGGAACCGTCTGTTCATCCAGAGAAAAATTCAATTTGAGTTTTTTGGCATCCACTAGATTGGCAATCACATCTCCTGCATGAAGGTATTGCCCTAACTGGACTTGTCGGATCCCGAGGACGCCTGAAAAAGATGCCCGGATAGTTTTCTGAGCTATCTGCGCTTCGATTTGTTTAATGGCCGCAGATGCCATATCCCGCTCCGCTAATGCTTTATCCAATTCAGATGTGGCAACTACCTTGCTGGTAAATAATTTATTGGTGCGCTGATAGAGGTTGTCAGCATTTTTCCATTGGGCTTGTAAGCGGGCCAGTTCCGCTCGCTCAACGCTATCGTTAATTTTCACCAACAACTGGCCTTGTTCGACATACTGACCAGACTCAAATGTAATATCAGTGACTTTTCCACTGGTTTCCACCGCCAAATAAACTTGCTTATCAGCTTCAAGTTCTCCGACACCATGTAATGTTCTCGGAAGATGAATCTCTTTTACTTCTGCCCATGCCACTTTTATAGCTGGATAAGCTGTATTTAATGATTCATTCTTAGAAGTAGTATTTAGGGGATAAACCACAATACTGGTCACCAGCAAGAAAGTAACGCCCAGAAAAACAGATATTTTCTTTTTCATGATTTATATAAATCCCTTAGGAAATTTAATTTTTAATTTGGTTTTTCGAATGGTTATTCATTTTTTTAATGGAATTTATAAATTTAGTGATCTCCAGTGAAATAAATATGACTGGATGGTTTGGAAAGGAATAGTGGTAGTTTAGAATTCGGTGTTTGATCAACCATAGTAACTCCTATATGTGGCCTGGTAGTTTATTCATTAAATATTTACTCTAGAACATCAAGTTAACATGATGTCAATAGGTATAATGAAGATAAACAAAATAATTTTAATTTTACTGGTGGTTACTTGAACCTGACATTAGATATCAAAAAATTGGAATTATTAATTTTGATATGGTTATCTAAGCTTGGATACAAAACACGAAGTAACTTTTATGCAGTAATTGACAATGCTGTCAGCACCTTTGATTGATGTAATTCACCTATTTTTTGTTCTGAGTTCAGCATTATCACATCAATATATTGATTATTTTTTCCTTCCTATTAATGGTATTAACTTATTGAATAATAGCAGATAAATCATGCGTATTTGTCAGGCTATTATAAAAAAAT
>NZ_CAWQMW010000034.1:0-8297 GCF_963895965.1 Xenorhabdus sp. PB30.3
AGGAAAGTCATTATCTGAAATATATAAATAAATCTATACCGAGTTTGATTTTAAGGGTGTGAATTAATGAATTTATTTATTGCCGATCTTGTTGAATATAAAAGAAAAGTTAGACTATTTGCATCTGGTAATAGAAATCTTATTTTATTGCTTTTCTTTATTGTTATTCCGGCAGAGGTGAGTGGTGTTATTTCAGGAATAGCTACCCTTTCACAATATGTCATCGAGCCTAAGAATGCAATAAAAGAGTTTTATCTTTCTTCACTGTTTTTACTGATTTATATTATTTATTACTCAATTCAGAAACAGTCATTCCCGATTAAATACTCTAACTCATTTATATCATCGCTTCTGAATAAAAAACAATTTTTCTTTTATAGAATTGCTTTTATGATTTATAGTGCCATTCCTATATCAATTTTCTTTTTTATGGGTTTATTATCTAAGAATAGTCATAGTTTAGAGTACATTATCAGAGCGTTATCATTGGTAATATCGTTGTCAGCCCTTGGTTTTTTACTATATGAATCGAATAAAATTAACGTCATCATAATATCTTTGCTGTTCATTCTATTTTGTGTGATTAATAACTCTGTTTTTTATAGTGTAATTCAGGTAGTGATTATATTAGTTCTTTCATTTTTTCTGTTCGTTAATGATATAATATTAGTTATTAAGAATAAAAATTCAGGGGGGAGGATTCCTTTGGTTTTTTTATCCCCGTACGTTATTTATATTTTTGATTTTATATCTACCAGAAAAGTATTCGTAATTACTATAACTACATCCATAGTATTTTTTTCAGTATCAGCTTATTTCATATATCAACAGATGCCAGAGAAGATTAATGATGTATTAATTGTATTTTTTAGTATCATACTATATATCTCAATGATCCTTTTCTATAATCTTTCTCACTTCACTCAAAATAACATTTCCAATCTAATAAGCTTCACAACCAGAATAAACTTAATAATTAAAAATTACTTTTCTATTTTGGCTGTTTTTATAATCGTATTTATGATTTTTTTGTTTTTCCTTCCCAAACACTTTTTATTGCCGATGTTTGTCTTTTATTCATTATTATCCATCGTAACTTCCATTATTAATATTTTAAAGAGTCAATATACAAAATTAATCACATTGTTTGTGATAGTGCTATTTTCTTGCTTATTGGGATATTTATATGCTTAGTGTAACTGGATCAGAAATCAAAATTGGTAACAGAAAAATAATTTCAGATTTTAATTGCTTGCTTGATACCGGATTAAACCGTATTGGTGGGGTTAATGGTTCAGGTAAAACAACGTTTCTTTCGTGTATTGCTGGTGTTAATCGAATAAAAAAAGGCAGTGTGAATTTCATTGAAGCAGATAAAGTTTCGCCTTTTAATCTTCAAAAACAGGGATTTTATCTTTCAGAGCATGTTGATTTTTATCATTTCCTCACTGGTTTGGATGTAATAAATTTAACTAAGAAATATAAGAAGCTAAATGACCATCACCCTTTGGATTATTATTTATCCGGATTTGGTATTTCCGATTATCTATATACTGAGTTTGGTAATATGTCACTTGGAACAAAAAAGAAGTTTTTATTAGTTTCAGCTTTGATGACCGATATGGATGTTTATATCTTTGACGAGCCTACTAATGGTCTTGATTCCAATTCTGTTAATTTTTTTAGAACATTATTAAATTTTCTCTCTGAGAGAAAAATTATTATCTTCAGTTCACATGATGAGGATTTTTTAAAAGGGTTACATATTACCAACTATCAAATTGATAAAAACAGGATTATGAAAGTTGAAAATTAATGTGATGATTTTCAGTTATAAGTTGAGTGAAAAAAATATAGCCACCAATAATATGGCGGCTATATTACCCATTAATCAAAAAAGATCAATTAATCCAACTGATGTCCTTTGATTCCACTATATGTGACCGGGGTTTCTGTATTGTGAGTTTCGTTTTTCACGAAAGGAATTTTACCCGAAAAGACATCTTTCTGGGCTGCTCCGGTGAAATCTGCGATTGAGTCAGGTAAGTTAACTCCCATGTTTTTACCTCTGTCGTGACCAGTTATGGATTGGTGAGTGATTTGCTGCGTATTCATGGAGACTGTTCCTTGAGTACTGTCAACTCGGCTACCAGCCAGATAGGTTCTGCCCGCGACATTCAGATTAACCCCGTTAGCACCGTTCAGGGTTGATTGCTCACCAACGGTTTCCTGATCAAGCGTATCGTAATTGCTCTTCAGTTTTCCGTTGTAATCTTTAAAAGCAGCAGTCAGACGATCTGTCAGGTTTGGGGCTTCCGTGTTTGTTTTATCATCGTTAGTTGCAGCGATTTCCGCAGAGTTATTGTCAGCAATCGGTAATGTCGCTTTATGGCTGTTATCACCTTTGACTGTTCTGCTATAACCTAATCCGCTATCTAAACCGATATTCAGGCTATCGGTTTTATTTTTCAGGCTTTCAACGTTGAGGTTGCCACCAATATTACCCGTGACCTGATCTGCGTTGATGTTGCTGCCTTTGAGTGAGGTATCCCGAGCACTGGTCAGTGTGACGTTACCACCAGAAACCTGATTGTTGTGGTAAGTCACCTTGTTCAGTCGATCAACACCGAATTTAACTTCACCGCCTATATTGTATTTGTTATCGATGATGCTGTTACCGGCTTCTCCATTGCCGGCGTTACCATCGCCGCCTTCATTATTACGCACTGTGTTAGCCATACCGCCTTTGCCTTTAGCGCCAAAGTTCCAGCCATTGTTGTTGACTGCATCATGAGCTGAGGCCAGTTCAATCCTGCCACGTTGTGCCGTCAGATCGACCTGCTTGCCAGAAACGTTCGTGCCTTGCAGAGTCAGGTTATTCGCAGCATTCAGGTTTACATTCTGTCCGCCTGTAATTGTGCCGGTTTGAGCGATATTTCTATTCTGCTGGCTGGTGTTATAGCCGGCACCTGCACTGCCACTGAAGTTTTTACCATCTGGGTTAGTTCCTACAGTCAGAGAAAGTTCTCCGTTATAACCATAACTGTTTTTTTCCTCACGGTTGTTGGCCTGTTCGAACTGAATATTTCCGCCGGAATTCACGCTTGTCTGACCATTACCACCGTTCATGGAAGTGCCCTGATAATGTGCGTTTCTGGTGACTTGAACGTTAATGCCATTCTGGGCGTTGATTTCACTGCCAACCGCGTTTCTATTATGGGTGGATTCTGCCTGATAGCTGCCACTCCCTTTACCGTTGACAGAAAGATCGCTGCCGGTGCTGGTGTAAACGCGCATACGGGCATCGCCAACCGTATTTGATGAACTGCTGCTTTGCTGGTTGTAGGCGGCTTCACTGGTATGGCTACCGGCAGTCAGGGATGCATTACCTTTATTAGCCTGATATTTCGTCCCTTGATCGTAAAGATCGCCATTGGTGTTGATCCTGATATCGCCGGCTTTAACGGTAGTGACGACAGCGTTTGATTGATGGTTGGTGGAGTAATGACTTTTCCCGTTCATCTCCAGTTCAAGCCCGACATTCGGTAATCCGGTTTTTGCAACAGAAGTATCCAGCTTTCCGTTTGTTGCTGCTTTCGCCGTTTTTTCCATAGGGCGGGTTGTGGCGCTGTAATCGGCTGAACCGCTGATTTCACCACCAACCTGCATTTGTCTTGTGGAGTCTGATTCGGTGTTGGCTGTTGCTACATTTCGGATGCTGCCAGCATTCGCCTGATAAGTTCCCTGTACCTGATATTGAGTGCCTTGTTGTTTCAGTTCTCCTTGAGCGTTTAGTTCAAGGTTGCCATTAATTCGTGCTTCTGAAACCACCGCAGTAGTGCGGTTCCGGGAATGACCATTATCAGAATAACCACCTTCAGCACCGCCGCCGAATTTATCCATACCACCGGTGGCAAAGACACCGCCACGCACTTTAGCCTGAGAGTTATCGGTGGCTGTTCTGTTTTCTGCGGCTGTCAGAGCAATGTTGTTACCTGCAATTCTGGCATCACCCTGCGTTGTTACCACTCTGCCACCATCAATAGTGACATTTTTACCTGAATTAATGGTAATTGTGCGGCCATTTAACTCAGCTTGTTGCTGTGTGGTGGTATGGTTTTTTTGGTTATCAAGGGAATGCTCAAAACCTGCGCCGGCACGGTATTGCTTGTCTTTGGTGTCATGAGCGTAATACTGCCAGTCAAGGTTGTTTTTCTCCTGTTGGTGTTCACTTTGTTCACCATAGGCAAGCACGTTGATATTGCCGGATGTATTGATGTTCAGCTCTCCAGCACTTTTCGCCAGACTGCCGATGACATTGATATCTTTATCACTGATTAATTTCAGGTCAGCATCAGAGATTAACTGGCTACCGGTGCTGGTTTGCTGGTTTGTCTGTTCCTGATTGGAATTTTTGGTGATGTTAAAGATGGTGCCTTTTCTTTCATCCACTTTTTTGTAGGTATTACTGACGGAGTTATCGATGGTTAAGTCACCGTCATTAGCTTCAACATAGGCACCCTGTCGAGCTTTTACCTTGCTGCCAGTAATGGTGACGCCATCTATTCCACTCAGCAGTAAATGCCCGTCTGCGCTGAGATCAGAAGCATGGTGTGTTTCTACTTTATCGTGGTTGTCTTTGTTGCTGCCACCGGCAAGGCCACCCCACTTACGCTTATTTTTCTCAATAACATGGTCATCAACGAGGGATTGCACAGTCACTTTTGTCTGTTGCCCCGCCGAAACAATCATGTTTTTGCCTGAATGTACTTTAGAGCCGACAATTTCAGTATTGGCACCTGCATTGATTCCTAAATCGCCGCCTGCATTCAGTTCACTGCTGACAAGTCTTTGGGTTGTGTCGATAGTTGCCCAATCGCCGGTTTGTAATCCCATTCCATCGTTCTTTCTGTAACCCTTTTCGAGTTTTCTTTCTGATTCGACTAAACCAGCCAGTTTTACATCCTGCTTAGCAGAAACTGAAATCTGGTTGCCAGCGGTCACTTTACTGCCCAATATTTCTGCATTGCCTTCACTGGCTGTCAGGTGAACATTGTTCCGTGCATTGAGAGTATTGCCTTCATACTGATACTTTTCACTCTCATTGGTGACATCCTTCTGCCAGGATAACTGCCAGTTGTTATCGGTGTTTTGATCACGCTGGTGTAGCTGCTGACCGTCCAGTTTCAGATTAGCGCCAGTCAGTTTGATGTTATCTCCATCAATATCGGTTGCCATTATCTGATTATCTTTGCGGGCAATCAGTGTGATGTTTTTACCGGTCAATTGAGTACGGGCAATGGACTCATTAATCTGTTCCTGAGAGGTATGAGCACCGCTAAAAGTACTTTGGTGATTACCTTCTCCTGTTTTTTGTAATGATGATCGGTTGAGGTATCCCTGCGCCCGCAAGTTTTTGCCCTGTAATGTGATATCGCCGCCCTGCAAGTTTGCCGCTTCTAATTCCACATCACCGTGGGAGGCAATATAAATATCATCACCGGCTTGCATCCTGCCCCGTAGATTGACGCCACTGCCTTCTGCGGTATTCACCAGACGGATACGCCCTGCCTGCATACTACCGAAGTAATAGCTGTCGAGCGCTCCAGCACCAGGCTGTCTTGAATCCAATATTCTGCCATCTGCGGCAATCTGGTTATTTCCGGTGGTAATATTGAGCGATTTGGGCGTGATAACTTTTCCTCTGATATCGATGCGGGGCGCGATAAGGTTCAGGACATCATTATGAGTCAGACCGGCATTTCTGATATTCAGGGCATTTTTATTGTTGAAGTTATTGAACCCTTGCAGAATGCCATTCTCAACCAACGGATTGCCGACCACCAGCGAAGCCTGATTGGTGTTGATAAAGCCGCAGCCGTTACAGGTAATACCGTTGGGGTTTGCCAGTATATAGTCGGCAGCCATGCCGAAAACTTCCTGTTTGCCGAGTAAGAGTGAAGGGTTACGGCTGATCACTTCATTCAGAATGACGCTGGCGGCCTGTCCGTTCAAATTACTGTTAGCCGATAATTGTCCGGCTAATTCTGACTGTCCATTAGCCAGTGAGTTATTTAACACCGCCCCCATTTGGTTGACGTTAAAATCCTGATACTGGTTATGTGATAGCCCTGATTCGGAAGGCGCCACGATATTGATTACCGTGGCGCCTGTTTCAGCAATGCTGACGTCCGGCCGATGAGCTGCATCACCACCGGGAGTGATGCCACTGGCAAAGCTGGTTGAACAGGTAGCCAGAATTATCGCCATTGATGCCGCAAGTTTTCCCGTAGGAGATAATCTGAATATTTTTCTTTTCATACTATTACCTCTATTTACTTTCTGTCATGTGAATGTGCAGCATCCCGGGGAGAAATTCTCCCTGATTGGCTGTGGTTAAAAATAGTTATTATTCAGGTGGTTAAAATAAATAAGAAAAGCGGGTTAATAGCTGTATAGGCTCACTTTTATCCCTGTCCTGACGAGATAATGTTTTGCCACGGCTCACCTCAATATCCGCCAGAAAGTGTTGATGGCGTAAGGCCGCTCCGACACTGAATCCTGCGTTGCTGCTCCACGATGCTTCCTGCCGGTTATGGCTTTTAACCTGGCCGACATCGGCTCCGACACGCAAAGTCAGTGAACTTTCAGGCAACGGTATTGCGTAAGATAAGGTGTTTCTCAGATACCAGCCGTTATCAGCGGAGAGGGTATTTTTGCTGAACCCGCGTACCGCATTGCGATCGGTAATATTGAGCCACTCAACGCCCGGGAGTCCATTTGGGCTGTATTGGGTATAAAACTGGCTGCTAAGGCGGTATGGCACAGTAAACAGTTTGAAATTCTGGTGTAAATTGACAGACAGCTTTCCTTTGGTGAATCGCTTCAGGTTATGAGTGACTGCCTGAGCACCGAGCCACGGTGTTCCCTGCTCAATGCCGGTGTCAAAAGTGATAAGTCCATTTGGAATAATTTGTAAGTGGTTTATTCCCAGTGAGAGCACTGCTAGTTTCTGACTGCTGACGTTGGATTTGGATTCATAGAAATAGGTGTTGGAATCCTTGTAAACGAATTGAGTGTTGAGCGTCGAAATCTGTGACTGACTGCGGTGAAAGAGCCAGTCTATGCGCATACCGGATTGCTGAGAGTTTCCGCTCAGTTTGAATGAGTTGAACTTCAACTTTAGCTGATTTTTATATTGGGAATAGCTGGTAAAACCGCTGAAAGTGACAGCACCATAAGGCAGCGAATAGAACAATGTCGCCGCCCGATTATATTGGGTGCTGGGTTTATCAATGGTGCTGACCCCATTGACGCTGACAAAATCTGATAGCCCGAGTGGACTGTCAAAGCTGGCATTCAGTCTGCTGATCCATTTACCGGTACTTTTTTGCCCGTAGTTATCCGTTATTGCAGAGAGATGCCACGGTGTGGAATGCCGGTTATGCAGCCTGACGATAGAGCCGCCGCTTACTGTACCGGGCAGAATATCGAGTGTTGTTTTATTCGATTGCAGACGATTTGACTGATCCAGCCCTTGATCCAGCTGATTCAGGTTGAGTGGCTGATTAATAAGCCCGGGGAATAACATCCGGCTATTAACCCAGCGGTCACCACCTTCGATGGCTTCGACGAAACCTTCAATGACACTGAGCCCTAACTCCCTATTATAACTAGGGGGAATGAATTGCACCCGGGCAGTAATGTAGCCTTTGGCGATATACAGATTAGTGATTTCTGCTGTCAGTCTATTAATGTCATTGCTGGTAATACACTGTTCCGGCAGCGCACTGAGTGTATCCAGTTCCGCCAGAGAAAGCAGGGTAATGCCCTGAAGATACACTCCGTTGATATCCAGACATGCGGGGGCTTCAGTTAGCACTGGGGAAACTGTTTCGGGTGAAAGGGCATCAGAGCGTTCGATAAATCCCCGGTAGCGACGCTGTTCAATGAGCTGGTCTATTTCCCGTGAACTATCCTGTAAGGTTCTTCTGGCTTCGTCTATAGATAATACAGCATCAGGTGCTTCTGGCAGTGCGCTGGCCTGAAGGGATACAGATAATAAAATAAAAACTGCCGTCCTTTTGAACATCGTAGCACCCAAATGGCTATGGTTGAGTTGCGCATACCTTTCGTCTTTCTGGTTATTCCTGAAAAACCCTTAGGTATATATAGTTATTCTGGTTTACTAATTAATCATTAAAGCATATAAATTATTTTATTTTGCTCTGATTACTGGTTGTCGTTCGTTCCATTTGATTATTTATAGTTATATATTTAACTTAATTATTTACCAT